>JAJDCC010000218.1 GCA_029261015.1 Candidatus Omnitrophota bacterium
TCACTTCAACAACCATAATGCGTTGATGGCTTTCTGCTGTGGTATGCAATCTATCAATGGCTTCCATAGCAATATTCACTGCGGTATCAAAACCAAAGGTATAATCCGTTGCTGAAAGATCATTATCAATGGTCTTTGGCACACCAATGACAGGGATGCCTTCTTTGTCTAATTTAGTGGCAACACCTAATGTATCTTCTCCACCGATTGCAACAAGACAATCAATGTTTTGGTCTTTGAGATTCTTTTTCAAACTTGCCAAATCCTCAGGGGGCCGCTTATACGGGTTGGTTCGTGAAGTCCCAAGAATGGTTCCCCCACGATGAAGAATTCCCGAAATAGAATCAATATCTAAAGGCACGGTTTCGTTTTCAATAACGCCTTTCCACCCATACTTAAACCCGGTGACTTTAATACCATTATTCACCGCGCTGCGAACAACTGCGCGAATAACAGGGTTTAATCCTGGACAGTCTCCACCACCTGTTAACACTCCAATATGCTTTACTGCGCTCATTCACTTTCTCCCATTAATTTTTCTATGTAGTTAGTTGAAAAACGACCCCGAGCAAATGTAGGGTCATTGAAAATTTGTCTATGCAAAGGAATCGTCGTTTTGATAGGTTCAATAGTGAACTCTTCTAACGCTCTTCGCATGACTCTTATCGCTTCCTCACGAGTAGCACCTGACACGATCAGCTTTCCTATCATCGAGTCATAATAAGGAGAGATTTCGTATCCTGCGTAAACATGCGAATCAATACGCACACCCCGGCCACCAGGAGCTTTATACGTCGTGATTTTTCCTGGAGAGGGCGCAAAACCATTAGCAGGGTCTTCGGCATTGATACGACATTCCATCGCCCACCCCTTGATACGCACATCATCTTGCTTAATCGTAAGCTTTTCACCTGCAGCCGCTTTGATCTGCTCTTTAATCACATCAATACCAGTGACCAATTCAGTAACAGGATGCTCAACATGCAGTCGTGTGTTCATTTCGAAGAAATAGAAACTGCCATCTTTATTCAATAAGAACTCAACAGTACCAACGGTAGCATAATCCACAGCCTTAGCCGCTTTAACTGCTGTCTCCCCCATCTTTTTGCGTAGCTTTGCATCCACAACAGGCGAGGGCGCCTCTTCAATAAGCTTTTGATGACGACGCTGAACCGTACAATCACGCTCACCTAAATGGATCGTATTGCCAAACTTGTCACCTAAAATTTGAATTTCGACGTGACGAGGCTCTTCTAGATATTTTTCAATGAAGACATCTCCATTACCAAAGCAGGCTTGAGCCTCAGTCTGACAAGTCATTACAGCACTGACTAAGCGCACATCATTATGACAAACACGCATTCCACGTCCGCCACCACCCGCTGTTGCCTTAACCATCACAGGGTACTTAATCTTCTTGGCGATGCGTAAGGCTTCTTCTTTACTTTTGATGGCACCAGGGCTACCCGGTATCGTTGGCACCCCTGCTTTTGCCATCAAATCTTTGGAAGCAATTTTGTCCCCCATCAGACGCATGGCATGTGCTGAGGGACCAATGAAGGTGATGTTACACGATTCGCAAATTTCGGCAAAATGAGCGTTTTGGGAAAGGAATCCATAACCTGGATGAATGCCATCCACATCTGTAATTTCAGCAGCACTGACAATTGCAGGGATGTGCAAGTAACTCTGCTCAGCCTTGCTCTTACCAATACACACGGCTTCGTCCGCAATTTGAGTGTGCAAGCTGCCTCGATCCGCTTCTGAATAGATCGCAACAGTCTTGATGTCCATTTCTTTGCAGGCGCGAATGATGCGCACAGCAATTTCACCTCGATTAGCAATTAAGATTTTTGAGAACATGGGATTTCCGGCTGGATTGCAGCGTTATTTGGATGGCTCAATGACGTACAGAGGTTGACCAAATTCGATTGACTCGCCGTTTTGAACCAAGACTTCAACAATCTTACCTGATACCTCAGACTTGATTTCATTCATCAGTTTCATTGCCTCAACAATACAGACAACTTGACCTACGGATATTGTTTGCCCCACTTCAACAAATGCAGGCGCATCTGGTGCTGGTGCTGTGTAAAAAGTACCCACCATAGGAGAATCAATGGTCGGTCTATCCGCTGCGGGAACTGCTGGAGCAGGTGTTGCTGGAGTAGATTGTTGATGCCCTTGTTGAGCAGCAGGCATCTGTATGTATTCAACGGACGGACGCGCCATAGCAGCATCCGGCTTTCTTAAACGAATCTTTACATCAGCTTGTTCGAATTCAAGCTCTATCAAGCCACGCTCATCCATCAGCTTGAGCATACGCTCAATCAATTCCATCGGTTGCTGATTTGAAGAAGGGGTTTTGTCAGCCATAATCTGGTCCGTCTCCTTTATAAGCGCGACACGTACGACCGTGTACGAGTATCGACGCGAATACGTTCTCCCTTATCGACAAACAAAGGCACCTGAACATTTGCGCCTGTTTCAATCACCGCAGGCTTCATCCCAGATTTGGAACTGTCACCCTTAACACCTGGTTCAGTTTCTGCCACTTCCACATCAATAAACATGGGCAATTGGATACTGATAAGTTCGTCCTCATAGAACAAACCTTCCAATTCCATATTCTCTTTCAAGAACCCCATGTCATCACCTAAAGCAGACGCAGGAATTTGCACTTCTTCGTAACTGGATATATCCATCATATGCAATTCATCATCAGTCCGGTAAAGATATTCTAAAGTTTTTTTATCAATAAAGGCATCTTGAAATTTTTCATTTCCACGAAACGTTTTCTCTACAATAGATCCATCTTTCATGCGCCTTAATTTGGTACGCACAAAAGCCCCTCCCTTACCTGGCTTCACATGTGTGTAATCCACAATTTGCCAAAGTTGGTTATCTATAATGAGAGCTATGCCACTTTTAAATTCTGATGTCGATATCATTTTCTCTCCTTAGGGTCACCTCTTGCAGCAGTGACCTTCAAAACGTTGGACTATTCTACCTAGGGACTCTAGCGGGGGTCAAGCATAGGATGGATATTTCCCTATGCAGATAAGTGTCCTAATAAAGCTTTTAAGCCATATTCGTAGCTTTGTGGGCCAAAACCACTGATTTGCCCCACACAAACTGGTGCAATCAAAGAGTGCTGCCGAAAACTCTCACGAGCATAAATATTCGACAAATGCACTTCCACAGTGGGTATCTGAGCGGCCTCAACAGCATCTCGAATGGCGACACTGGTATGCGTGTACGCTGCTGGGTTGATCAAAATCCCTGAGTACTCGCCACGTGATCGGCCTATGGTATCAACAATCTCCCCCTCATGATTGGACTGATGCACATCAATCGATGATTGATTCTCGGCTGCAATCGCTCTGAGTTGTTGATTGATTGTGTCTAAATCGACAGATCCATAGACTTCTGGATTGCGTACCCCTAACAATTGTAAGTTGGGCCCATGGATGACCAGTATTTTCATGAAAACATTATCCTACTTTTTCTGTTTCTTCTATGCTTTCCACACCACTTAATCCGTCATTTTGCTCAGTATTTTCTACCTCTAAAGGAGATTCAAGCCCTTTCCCTTTTCGGTAGTCTTCAATACGCTGAATCTTTTGATCGAGCTTATTATAACTCGTACGGACTATTTCCTCATATTTCTTACTGGCGCCTTCAAGTCGATCGCCTAAATCTGTGAATCGTTTTTTGAATATCTCATAAGATCTCAAAAATTCATTGACGGTCTTGGTGATTTCACTAATCGTTTGCTCATGGTAGTACTGCTGCCATGCTTGCCAAATCAAACGCACATGGGCATACAATGTCCAAGGCCCGCAGACAATGATGTGCTTTGACAAGGACTCATCCAGCAACTCAGGCACCCATTCATTCACGCGACTGTACACTTGTTCGTTTGGAATGAACATAATCATGTAATCAGGAGACCCTCGCTTGCCAGCCCCCGCATAGGCGCGACGATCAAGTTCTTTGATGTGCTTTTTCACATCTTTCACAAACTGGTCCTGATATCCCGCGGCATCATTCTCGGCATTCATAAACTTCATAAAATTATCGAGCGGAAACTTCACATCCATATACAAGTGGTGACCATCAGGCAATAAAAAGGTAAAATCAGGTTTTCCGGCATCCGTTTGAGATTGCTTGATGTAGTGTATTTGATGCTGTAAGCCACATAACTTTAAAATATCTTCAGCTGTTTTCTCACCCCACTGTCCCCGAATACGAGAATTACCCAACATAGTCGTCAACTGATCTGTTGTGGATTTTAATTGGCGAGTTTCTTGGGCTGTTTGAGCAAGTTGCTGAGTCAATGCTCCATACTTGGTATCACGGTCTTTTTCTAAGGCCTGCACGGTTTGCTCATAACGCTGTAATTGTTTCTCAAGCCCTTGAACCAACTTTTCTACTTCTTGTTTGCGCAGATCTAGATCGCCTACATGCTGTGTTCTTTCGGTGGACAATCTTTCTGAAGCCAGGTTGAGAAATTCTTGATGCGCATCGCGAAACGAGCGTTCAACCTGCGATTTGATCCAAGGCATGGCTGCTTTTAGGCAGAAGAAACCGAGCGCAAAAATGACAAGGACACTGAAGAGTGCCAGCACGATTTCCATTAGGAAGGATCTTCTGCCTCCGCAGCTGGCGCTTCTTGAGTGGCCTGCAAAAAGCGCATGCGCAATTGGTAAAGTGCATCAGAAAACAACTGCTGTTCTGGTGCCGTCAAATTACCCTGAGTCTTTTTTTCTAATACTTCCAAAAGATCAATCATATACTTGGCTTGGCCCAAATCTTTGTGAATTTGTTGCGTCGCTGGGTGCGGCATATCCCCAAAAGCGATCAATGCCTCCATCGCTAAGGAAGAAATGAACTGTTCAAATTGGGGGTTTTGAGTCGCCTCTGGCTGAGACGCTTGGGTTGTTTCGTCTGCCCCATTGGACTCTTTTGCAGCGGGAGCTGTATGTTTTTCTAATTCTGCCTGCTCTTTCCAAGATTCATCAACGCGTTTGTCACTCATCACTCCACCCTTACTGAGGCATAACCAGTAGCTGAATGAGGATCGCCTCCAAAATCAGCACTGGTTCCCTGTGCGATCACTTCAATATTTGAAACACCCAAACAACGATTGAACTGCATAAAAGTCCCTAAAACAGCCAACCCACCGAGCGATATGTCTTCAACTTGAAGATACTGACAGAAATCTTCAAATTGCGTATGCTTAATGTATTCTAGAACCATACTGTTCTGATTTTGAATGGTTATTTGTTGAGCGAACTGAGCCAGATTCGTACTGCAAATAAACAAGACAGGCTCATCACTTTCATCGATCACTTGTTTGATGGCGCTAGCGACATCTTCCCATTCTTGGATACGATTTGAATTCACAATGATAGGGACAATAGTCAGATCACTGGGTCCCAATGTTTGCAAATAAGGTAGCTGCACTTCAATGGCATGCTCTCCTCTTTGCATGAAGGGGTCTTCTTTGAAATGCGGTGTCAATTCGGATAACCGTTTTGTCATCTCAACATCAATAGGCACATCTCCCAACGGCGTTCTGAATTCACCCTGGGACACCAGGCTCCACCTTAGCCGAGACCTAGCATGAGATTCGCCTAGAAGGATACATTTGCGTGGGACCTCCAGCTGGCTATAAAGTGCACCTGAGATGTTACTTGTATGTTCAAAAGGGCCCTGTGGCAATAAAACAGCCCTTGCTCTGCTAGGACTGTTGTTCGATGAACACTGGTTTTTGATCGCACTTTCTAGATCCCTCTGCTTAGAGGCATACATAAAACCAGAGACTGCCGGCAATCGCACTTTAGGTACTGCTGCTGTCAACTCAGCCATTCGAGTCCTCCGGCGCGACAATCACTTCTACATGATTCTCTAAACGCAAATACTCATTCGCCGCTTTTAATAACTGATCGGTTGTGACCGACTGGATGCGCTCTTCATAAGCTTTCCATTCGTCATACCCTACACCATAAAGCTGATCAATAGTCGAGCGCTGAGCAACACCCGCCAACCCTTGTATTGCCATGCGGTGCTCTCCTATCAAATGACGTTTCGCTAAATCCAGTTCCTCTTGTGTGAACCCTTCCTCAGCTAACAAATTCAACTGCTCCTTAAGGAGTTCCAGAACACGCTCTTTTTCTTCTGGCTTAGTTGCTGCATACACAACAATGTCTCCTGGGCTTAAACCAGCAGAATGAAAAGCCCCTAAGGTATAGGCCAAACCATGTTCTTCTCGAATAGCTTGAAACAACCGTCCTGCCATCCCAGAAAGAATTGCCGTCATCACATCCAAAACATACCGATCTTCATCTAAACGCGTGACTCCTGAAAAACCTAACATCACCACACTCTGAGCTCGATCCATGGTGATGCGTTCTGTTCGCAACTTATTTGATGCTTTAACTTCTGCATTGGTCGAAACAACCGGCGCTACTTTTTTGATCTTCCCGAATGTTTTATTGAGCTTATCTACAGAATCCCCTTGATCAACATCGCCAAAAACAGAAATCACAATATTAGAAGGCACAATTAACTTTTTCAGGAAATGATCGACATCTTCAGTTGAAAAAGAGCTCACTGTTTCCTCTGTCCCCAATGTGTTGAAATGATAAGGATGGTCTCCATAATGCAATTCTCTCAAACGCATCATAGCCACGTGATTGATGCTGTCTTTAAGCGCCTTAAGTTGTTGCAATGTTAACTGTTTTTGGAGTTCTAGTTCCTGAGCCGCAACGGAGTACTCTGTGGCTATCTCATATAACAGATCTAACCCCTTATCCAAATCTTCTGACAACACTTGTAACGTCAGCCCAAAACCATCGCGCCCACTGAAAGCGTCTAACGAACCGCCCCATGACTCGACTAATAAGGCAATGTCTTCTGCATTTTTATCTTGAGTGCCTTTTATCAATAATTGGGCTGCAAGTGCCGAGAGTCCTTGAGTTTTTTCCGTTTCATGTGCTTGCCCGCCTCTCAAAGCTAATACGACAGTCGCGATGGGAAGGCTTTGATCCACACCAACCAATGCCTGCATATCATTCTTGAGTGTGGTTGTCGACAAGACCAACCCTTCATTCACAACTGAGGAATCTGCATCTGCATTCACTTCCGTTTCAGGTAAAATCTGCGCTAGGGTAGCCCGTTGAGGGTCAAGATACTTGATAGCCGCTGCCTTCACTTGATCCGCTTGAACTTGCTGTATTCCCTCGACATAACTTCTTGAAAAGAGTGGATCCTTTGTCAAAGCAAACGAATTTGCCAAATCAGCAGCGCGAGCTTCTAATGTCTGAAGCCCAAACACATAGCTAGCCATCACTTGTCTCTTGGCTTTATCCAATTCCTCTTGACTGACGCCTTCTTTTTTTAACGTTTCAATTTCTTCAACGATCACGGCTAAAGCGGCATCTACATTTGAAGGTTCGCCTTTAAACTGAACAGCAAAAGCGCCTGGATCGTAGGGGGTATCAGACCATGCTGCGACGGACTGCACCAATTGATCTTTACGCACCAAGCGTTGGTGGAGTCTGGAGCTAGCACCTGAACCCAATATCTGCGACAACACATCCAGAGCATACAAATCAGGGTGGGACAAAGCTACCGATGGAAAACCATACATGACATAAGCTGTCTGAATGGGCATGGGAATAATTTTTTGACGCGGAGACACCGTCTGAGGTTCTTTTGGAATCAGTACCTGCAAGGGATCATGGCGACCTCGAGTCCATTCGCCGAAAATCCGATCCACCGATGTCGTGAAACTTTTGGGATCTATGTCCCCCACACAACTCAAAGTGATGTTTTGCGGTTGATATTGAGCTTTGTAATAGGCTTTAAGGTCTTGGGTCGACAACCCGTACAACAGACTTTTGTGTCCTAAAATGGGTTGTTTGTAAGGGTGTTCCTGGAGATGGGTGTCCCAAAATAGTGGAAAAAGTCGCCGCTGAGGGTTATCCAAATTCATTTGAATTTCTGAAAAGACCACATCAAGCTCTTTGTCGAACTCTTCCTGAGCAAACTGCGCATTTTGGAGAATATCAGCGAGCATCTCAAGTCCCTGCTCTAAATACTGAGACTCTACATAAAGTGTAACGCCTGTGGTGTCGCGTGAAGTAAAAGCATTGATGCTGCCCCCGTAACTGCGCACCTCCTGGTCAATGGTGCCAGGCTCTCGCGTTTCGGTGCCTTTAAATAGCATGTGCTCAAGAAAATGAGTGATTCCGGTACCCAAATAAGGGCCTTCAGCACGCATCCCCCCCTTAATGATAGCCACTATAGCGACTAGGGGTTGGCGTGAGTCGACTTCCCAGACAACCTGCATTCCGTTGTCCAAAACACGTTGTTGTACCGAAAGCTGAGGAGTTGCCTGCTGTGCAAAGGCTAATGGCATAGGAACACCCGTAGGTAGCCCAAGGGCAGTGACTAGGAGGGTTGTTATCGCTACTAAGCTAGATAACCGCAGATTACGAAGTCCGAGAGCGGCGGCTAAATGCTTGGCGTTGTTCACGACGTTTGCGCTCACTCGGTTTTTCATAGTGCTTTTTGGCTTTTAACGCTTTTAAGATACCTTCTCGCTCAAGCATTCGCTTGAATCGTTTCAGGGCTCTTTCTAGCGTTTCGTCGTTCCGAACTTCTACTCGTGGCATAGTATTTCCTTAAGTAAGTTAATGAGTCCCCTATTATAGGAACCGCTATGGGTTCTGTCAATAAATAGTCTCAAGTTCTCATTTTTCTCTAACCGACTGAAATTCAGAGGGTTATATCTGTTAATATTGCTGAAATTCCAGACCTATCGAACAAGTTTGTACTTCAACCTTCCATGAGGGGGGAAATGGCTGGTTCCAGCTGGCTTTTGACATGATTTCAACTGCCACTTCTTTCTGTGCCGGGGTGCCCACAGAGCGACCATGATCCACCCTTGCGTTGAGTATTCTCCCGTCTGCCATTAGGTCAAACCAGACATAGATTAGTGCTTCTCCGTAAGGGATGTCGCGGGTCAGGCTAGCCGTCATCTGAATATTCTCTCGCAAGGAGGTCAGAAACAGACGCGATACAGGATCCCCCTGAGAAGCTAGAGCAATATCTTCCAGATCAATGACTGCCGCACGAGGTTCAAAAACTTCATTCGCAATACGCTCTTCGATTAGCGAAGGCCTTGACACAACCTTGACCTGCCCTCCATCCCCTGGATTGGGAATCGCCGAGGGCACACTGAGTTTTTCACGTATTTGCTTAATGCGTTCATGCACATCTTGCTCTTTTTCCCCTTCAGCAACTTCTGTGTAAACAACCTCAAAGTTCTTCCCCGAATCGGGCACCTTTTCCTTTAAATTCCAGTCAAATTGAAACACCTTCCCCGTAATAAAACTGAGATGGACAACAATCGACACAATAAAAGCTATGGTGTAAAACCGATCTGTCATGAAAACATGCACATAAACAGGATGCGAAACAATCTAAAAGAATCACGAACCGGTCGGATGTGACTCGGCTGGTTCGGGTCATAACTCGTTTTGATCGGAACAGAAATGATTTTCCATTTCTTTCTTGAGGCCTTAATCAGTAGCTCCGTTTCGGTTTCATACCGCTCACCCAGTAAATTGACCACATCCAAAACTTCTTTACGGATCATTTTCATGCCGCACTGAGAATCGGGAATGTCCTGCTTTGTGATATTAGAGATGACCTTGGAAAGCGTTTTATTAGTCCATATTCGTGTAGAAGGCATTCCCTCGGTATTCTCCAGACGATTTCCTAACACGATTCCTGCATGTTGTTTTTCACCTGCTATTAACAACTTTGGGATGTCTCGAGGATCATGCTGCCCATCACCATCAAGTGTCACCACTCCATCAAAACCTTCATCAAGCGCATACTTAAAACCGAGTCGCAATGCTGTTCCCTTGCCATGGTTGCTCAATTGACTTAAAACGATAGCCCCCGCATCAGAGGCTTTTTGAGGGGTTGCATCTGTGGACCCATCATTCACAACAACCGGTGTAAACTGCTGCGTTTTGATTGCCTTTACCAGTTCTGCTATGGTCCCTTCGGTGTTATAAGCCGGGATGACCACACAATAACGTCCATTCGTTTTTACCCGCTTCTTCCTACTGTACGTTCGGTTGTTCATGGCTATTTCCTTTGCATTTGCTCAAATACTAACCATTGTTCCGGAAAACGCTGAATATAACTGCTCATAGCTTTAGCATAGGCCATCACAGTCAACTTTACCGCGTCATCAGATACCGCAGTAGAGGTTTCTGGAACAATCGGTTTCTCCACATAAAGACAAAACCGCCCCTTGCCCAATCGAATCAAAAATGCAGGAACAATAGGTGTTTTTGTCCTCAAACTCAAAAATGCTGGTCCACTAGGGAGTGCTCGTGTTCCTGAAAACCAGGGAACGGTTACAGACTGCCCTTGATAGACCTTATCGCCCAGTATACCCAGCCGATGAGAGCGCTTTAAACTTTTAAGACTCTCACGACCCGAACGAGGACTCAATGTAATCACATTTAATCCCAACGCTTCTCTTTGTTCATCAAATAGCCTGTTTAGCTTGGCAGAGGCATGCTTGAGTGCCACAACATCTACCGGACCTCCTTGCTGTTTGATGACATGGGCCCCTAACTCCCAATTACCTAGGTGTGCAGTGAGAATAATAGCTCCCACACCCGCTTCAGCTAAATGCTGCTGACCTTGCACGGTAATTTCAGGATCAGATTGATGCCCTAGCGCAAAAAATTCAATCAAGTACCAAGCAAAATGCTGAAAAACGGTATAAGCACTCTGGTTTGAGTTCAGTGTTTTTAAATTAGCTGTGACCGCTTTACGTTGAGGCCCTGCCAAAAACCAATGAACTCTAGCCAAAAAACTAGCAAGTCCATAAGCAGGCATCTGAGGCACCTTTCGACCTATCGTCCTCAGCAGCACGCAATAAAGCCACAGCATTTTAAGAAACTTGTGACGTTTCCATAATGCTATCGGCTAAAACCGCTTTATCCTCGGTGTTTCCAGTCAAGCTCATCAGCAACTCCACCACATCCAGGCTCGCATCGGGCTTAGCTAAAGCTTGCATCCTCAACCTCATCCGCTCAATGCGTTCAGGATGATCCAAGAGTTCTTTGGTAGTCTGCCTCACGGTATACGCTGAAGTCGCAAGAGCAGCCGCCCCCTGAGACACTAAAAATTGTGTGTTGTAGTCTTCTTGACCAGGAATAGGATCCACTACAACCATCGGTGTTTGCGTCACTAAGGCTTCGGCTGTGGTGAGCCCTCCAGGCTTACTGATAATGAGTGTCGCTGCGCTCATGAATTTGTGCACATCATTGCGATAGCCATGAGCGATCACTTTATGACGAAAGGAATTCACACGCAATTTTCTCAAGAGAGGTTTATTACTGCCCGTCAGCACGACCATCTGAAAATCTTGGGGCAACATATCAATCTGTTGCACGATATTCCACAACTTCCCAAAACCACCACCTCCACCCATCACCAAGATAATTGGTTGCGATGAGTCCAAGCCCAGTTCAGTGCGCATGCTGTAGGAATCACGAACTCCACGAAAATCTAAACTCACCGGAATGCCCAAAACTTTAACCCGTGATTCAGGGATTTGATTGTCGATGAAAGTCTGCTTAACAGACTCTGAGGGCACAACAAAGGCATCTACTTTTGAGTGAAACCAGTAAAGATGTGGAGCATAATCCGTCAACACGCCAACTAGAGGCACGTGTAACCCATACTTCTCTTTAAAAGCCGCCACCATGCCGCAAGGATAGGCTTGGGTGCAAGCAATCACGTCTGGCTTGAGTTGGTCTAATAATGCTTTGAATTTTTTAGCCTGATACTGATGTAAAAGAGCCCTGAGCCATTGCACCCGCCGATGCACAGATGGGTTGTCATAGAGATACTCCCACACATCCGGTTGATGTCGAATGAGTGAAAAATAAATTTGATGGATCGCCCAACGAACAACAGGGCTGGTGTACTCAAAAGCGTCTACACTGAAAACCTTTGCTTCAGGATCAATGCGGTGAAAAGTAGATTCAATGGCCTGACTCGCCCGCTGATGACCAGAACTGGTCGTGATATGCATCAGAAGAACGCGCCGTGGTGCCATCAATCAACTCCCAGTGCTAAAGGCTTCCTTGCCAGATAAACTAAACCGAAAGAGGTTGAATCGCGGCGTCATCCATAGCATCGACAGCATGGTAAGAACTGCGCACAAAGGGGCCAGATTTGACCCAGGAAAAACCTTCAGCATAAGCCCACTGTTCGTATTCCTCAAAACGTTGTGGACTCACATATTCAACAACAGGAAGATAATTGGCATCAGGCCTTAAATACTGCCCAATCGTTAAATGCGTCACTCCTGCAGCCTGCAAATCTTGCAAGGTCTTTCGTATCTCTGCTTGCGTTTCTCCAAGCCCTACCATAATGCTGGATTTCACCAAACTCCCTGCATTGTGAGTAGCCGCGTAATGCAACACTTCAAGGGTTCTTTCATAAAGTGCCTGCGGCCTCACACAAGGAGATAACCGTTCAACCGTCTCTATATTGTGTGCAAAAACTTCGGGTCGACCATTTTGTAATACATGATCTAAAAGTTCTTTTCTAGCATGAAAATCAGGAACAAGTATTTCTACTGTTGCTCCAGGATTTCTTAATCGGACAGCCTTGATGACGCGCACAAAATGATCGGCGCCCTCATCGGGCAAATCATCGCGCGCAACAGAGGTGATCACTACATGCCGTAAGTTTAAACGGTGGACCGCTTCCGCCACACGCTCTGGCTCATCCTCATCAGGAGCTTGTGGCTTTGCATAACTGACTGCACAAAAACGACAACCACGTGTGCAATTTTCTCCCAAAATCATGAATGTCAATTGGCGTTGCGAGTAACATTCCCTTAGATTGGGACACACCGCACTATCGCACACTGTCTCCAAATTTAAATCTTCAACCAGCTCGCGAACTTTAGTCGCAGTGCCATCAGCCGAAAACGGTTTTTTCAACCATTCGGGATATTCGCGCATATCAGACGCTAACTTTAACCGTTTTCATGCGCTCAATGATGGCATCAGCCATTTCAGCAGTCCCGACTGAGGTTGGATCTTGACGATCATCCTTCAAATCGTAGGTCACATCTTTGCGTTCACGAATAATGGACTCAACGGCAGCCTCTAAGCGATTAGCCGCTTCTTCTTCCTTCATATAGCGAAGCATTAACACTCCAGAAAGAATCATGGCGGTCGGGTTCACTTTATTCTTACCCGCATACTTAGGGGCAGAACCATGAACGGCTTCAAATACTGCAATGTCATCACCAATATTGGCACCTGGAGCCACACCTAAACCACCCACAAGGCCAGCACACAAATCAGAAGCAATATCGCCATATAAGTTAGGCAGAACAAGAACGTCTAAATCTTCAGGATGCAGCACTAACTTCATACAAGTGGCATCAATCAAGCGGTCTTCGTATTCCACCTTACCTTCGTATTCTTTAGCGATTTTTTGAGCTTCTGCCATAAACAAACCATCGGTAAACTTCATGATATTTGCTTTAGTGACAGCGGTAACCTTCTTACGACCATTAGCGACTGCATACTCAAAAGCATAACGCACTATGCGTTGTGTCGCTTCAGGCGTAATGGGTTTGATGCTGATACCTGCATTATCTTGAATCTTTTTAGGTGACCAGCCATTCAGCTTTTCAATAAGCTCTTTGGTTTGTGGCTCACCAGAAGCAAATTCAATACCGGCATACAAATCTTCAGTGTTCTCACGAACGATCACCAAATCAATGTTCTTGAAATTGCTCTTCACCCCTTCAAAAGAACGACAAGGGCGCAAACAGGCAAATAAATTAAGCTCCTTACGAAGCGCCACATTCACCGAACGAAAACCTTTGCCAATAGGCGTTGTGATAGGGCCTTTAATGGCCAATCGGGTCTCGCGAATATTCTCTAAGGTTTCTTCAGGTAGCGGTGTGTCAAATTTCTTGATAGCGTCATCACCCGCTTCTTTATCAATCCACTCAATGCCAACACCTGTAGCGTCTATACATCTACGTGCAGCCCAAGATACCTCTGGACCAATCCCATCTCCTGCTAAAAAAGTGATTTTGCGTTTCATACTTTTTGTGCTCGCTCTGTTACCCATGCTTCAAGACGTTTAATTCCCTCATCAATGATTTCCATTGACGTCGCAAAACTGAATCGCACCCATCCCGGACAACCAAAACCTTCTCCGGGAACCGTTGCTACATAAACTTCATCCAACCATTGTTCAGATATTTTTGCTGAATCACCCAATGCACTCACATTCACCCAAGCATAGAAGGCTCCGGCCGGTGTCGGGCATGTAATGCCCGGAATCGCATTTAGCCCCTGCACCAAGCGATCGCGGCGCTTCTGAAACTCTAAACGATGCTGATCGACCTCATCTTGATTTCCCGTAATCGCAGCTAATGCCGCATCCTGACTGATCGAAGTAGGGTTTGAAGTCGAATGGCTTTGTATGCGCGTCATTGCGCCAATGATTTCTTGCGGGCCCGCCGCATAACCAATACGCCACCCCGTCATGGCATAAGTTTTTGATACTCCACCCACCCAAATCGTTTGATCGACTAACTCAGGTGCCACATGCAAAATGGAGACATGCTTTGCGGGAGCATAAACCAATTCATTGTAAATCTCATCTGTGACTACAAGTAACTTGTGTTTTTTAGCGAGCTCTGCAATACCTTTAAGCGTCACCGCGTCCATTAAAGCCCCAGTGGGATTTGATGGGCTGTTTAACACAATCACTTTGGTCTTTGATGTAATGGCTGCCTCAAGCGTTTTAGGATCAGGAATAAATCCTTGTTCCTCATCAGCCGCCACTATGACAGGTTTTCCACCAGCCAGTTTAACCATATCAGGATAACTCACCCAATAGGGACTGATAATGATCACCTCATCACCATCATTACACACTGCTTGGAAAATATTGTATAAGGTGTGCTTTGCACCGCAGTTGATCATGACATTGGCGGCAGAGTACTGCGCACCTAAATCTTTGTTGAGTAGATCCACTACGGCCTGCTTAAATTCAGGTGTACCGCCTACTGGCGTGTAACGGGTACGATTATTTTGAATCGCTTCAATACCCGCTTTTTTCACATGTTCTGGGGTAGGAAAGTCAGGTTCACCTGCCGTGAAATTGATGACAGGCTTACCTTCTTTGGCCAAAGCTTTAGCTTTAGCAGCTAAAGCCAAGGTCGGGGATGCTTCTACATTTTGGACTCGGTTAGAAAGCATGAGGGCTTACGCTCCTGAGCTTCCCTTCTTACGCCCAAACTTTTCTCGCAATCCTTCAAACAAACCACTTTTCTTATCATCAGTTTCTGATGCATCCGGCTGTTGTCCCTCTGTAGGTTCAACTGCTGACTCTGTTGCTGCCACAGGAGCAACAGAATCCATGGCTGGAAGCTTTGAGAAAGCTAATACAGCTAATTGAGCTCCGTCACCAGGACGCACACGGCTACGCACAACACGAGTATAACCTCCAGCAACCTCTGTGAAGCGTGGTGCGATGTCACCGAACAACTGTTTGACTAAAGTACGGTCTTGAAGTACGCGAAATGCTTGGCGACGAGAATGCACACTACCTTCTTTTCCATATGTCACCAATTTCTCAGCCACCCGCTGCGCTTCTTTAGCTCGCACAACTGTTGTGGTGATATGCCCATGCTGGACTAAACTTTTAACCAGGTTATTCAGCAAGGCTTTTCTGTGCGCTTTAGGTCGATCTAGACGTCGTGATCGTGTTGCGTGACGCATGATTTCTTTCCTTAAGTTTTACTTAATTATCGCTTAATTCTCTACGGGTGATTCTTGATCAGAAGCATCACTGAATTCTTCACCAGCAGCACCTTCTGCCATCCCCAATTTCAATCCCATCTTAACCAATAAATCTTCGATTTCATTCAAAGACTTTTTACCAAAGTTGCGGCACTTCAGAAGCTCACCAGGAGCCTGATGTACCAACTCACCGATTGTATTAATCTGCGCTTCTCGCAAGCAGTTTGCCGAACGCACGGATAATTCCAACTCCGAAATGGGTGTGCGGAATTTATCCTGTAACTCTTCATCCATACTGGACTCAGGCTCTTCTTCAGGCTCTTCGGGCAATGTCCCAAAGTTAACGAATAAGTCTAAGTGACGCTGCAGAATATTTGAAGCATACAGCAAAGCGTCTTTGGGTTCCATAGCCCCATTCGTCCAAATCTCAAGAAGCAGACGGTCATAGTCTGTTACCTGTCCCACACGAGTATCTTCAACTTGAAAATTCACACGACGCACAGGAGAGAACATCGCATCCACAGCAATCACACCAATGGGTTGACTGTCATCTTTGTGACGTTCTGCTGAAACATACCCACGACCTCGAGAAACCTCTAACTCCATACGGAAAGGCTCATCGTTGGTAAGCGTACATATCTGGTGATCCTTATTGATGACATCAATCGTGTCATCGACTTGAATATCGCCAGCTAGTACGGGGCCCTGGCCTGTCTTCTCAATGATAACCTTTTTAGGTGCCCGAGAATGTGAACGTAGCACAATCTGCTTGACGTTCAATACGATTTGAGTCACATCTTCAAGCACACCTGTGACCGAACTGAACTCATGCAACACATTGTCAATCTTAATTGAAGTCACTGCTGCCCCTTCAATTGAAGAAATCAAGACTCTGCGTAAACTGTTTCCAATGGTCATCCCGTAGCCTCGTTCAAAAGGCTCGGCTATAAATTTTCCGTAGAATTCGTTCAGGCTCTCTTCGTCACAAGCCAAACTCTTCGGGGTCTCAAAATCACGCCATAGCGTTCCCATGCACTGCCTCCATCGTGGAAGTTTAAATTTTACTCAGATTATTTGGAGTAAAGCTCAACAATCAACTGCTCTTGAATATCCGCACTCACATCATCCCGCTCAGGTGACCTGACAACAGCAACCTTCAGTTGCCCTTCTGTCCGATTCAACCACCCGGGTACATTGCGATCCTTGGTGAATTCTAAATTCTGCTTTGCGCGATTCTGCTGGCCTTCGCGCTTTGGGGCTATCTCAATCACATCCCCTGTCTTCACTAAGAAGGAAGGAATGTCGACACGCTTGCCATTTACGGTAACACCCTGATGCGCCACCATTTGGCGGCCTTCAGGACGTGATACGGCAAACCCTGCACGAAACAGCACATTGTCTAATCTGCGCTCTAACAACTCAAGCAAATTGTGTCCTGTCACACCTTTGCCTCTTGCTGCTAAACCAAAGAACCGACGGAATTGCTTTTCAAGCACGCCGTACATTCTTTTAACTTTTTGCTTTTCACGTAACTGAATGCCGTAGTCAGACAGCTTGATACGACGGCCAGGGCCATGCTGTCCAGGAGGATTAGGCCTACGCTCTAAAACACCTTTTTTAGTGTCAAAGAGGTCCATTCCTTCTCTACGGGATAATCTCCATTTGGGTCCACGATAACGTGCCATATTCTCTTAGCCTCAGCCTTTTTTTCTACACTCTTCTTCGTTTAGGAGGACGACATCCGTTGTGCGGAATCGGTGTCACATCTTTGATAGCAGTGACGTTAAGCCCAGCTTGTTGCAAGGCACGAATGGCCGATTCACGACCCTGTCCTGGCCCTTTAACAAAGACTTCAATTTCCTTCAATCCCATATCAATCGCTTTCTTAGCAGCGCGACCTGCTGCAATCTGCGCTGCATAAGGAGTTGATTTGCGAGATCCTCTAAAACCACTTCCACCTGACGTTGCCCAGGAAATAGTAGCACCTGTACGATCTGTGATCGTCACAATGGTGTTGTTAAATGTCGCTAGAATGTGTGCAAATCCTTGAGGACTGCTCACTTTCTTTTTTCCACGTTTCCCGCGTGGTGCTGCCGTCTTTGAAGTAGCAGCAGCTTCTTTTGCTGCAGCAACTTCTTCTAAGGCCCGTTGAGCTGCACTTTTTTCATCAAGTACACCTTCTTGTGGCTTTGGAGTTTCCTCACTCATTCCGAATCCTTTCTTACTGGTTACTTAGTCTTGCGACCACCAACGCGAGGACGAGGGCCCTTACGTGTGCGTGCATTCGTTTTGGTACGTTGTCCACGCGCTGGCAAACCACGCTTATGACGAGTGCCACGGTGACAACCAACATCCATTAACCGGCGAATGTGTGTGAATGTTTCCCGTCTGAGGTCTCCCTCAATTTTGAATTGGTTTTGGATGCATTTGGTCAGTCGTGCCACCTCATCATCCACCAAATCTCCTGCCCGCTTGTCTGGGTCAATTTGTGTCTCAGATAAAATCAGCCGAGACCTGTGCAAACCGATGCCAAACAGATAAGTCAGAGCAATCTCAATTCGCTTTGTACGTGGTAAGTCAACACCAACAATTCTTGCCATTCGTTTCCTCAATCATGAGCTGCAAAGCAGCTGATTATCCCTGTCGTTGTTTGTGTTTCGGATTGGTGCAGATCACACGGACCACACCTTTTCGCCGAATCACACGACACTGATTACACATTCTTTTTACAGAAGCTCTTACCTTCATATCCACACCTACGGTTACATACGGTACGTAATTCTGCCGCGCGCTAAGTCATAAGGAGAAAGTTGCATTTTAACCTTATCTCCAGGTAAAATCCGAATAAAATTTTTCCGAAGTTTTCCGCCAAGATGAGCCAAGACAATATGCCCCTCCTGGATTTCCACGCGGAACATTGTGTTGGGCAGGGCTTCAACAACTTCCCCTTCCACCTCAATTAAGTCTTCTTTAGCCATGGTTCACTAAACATCTTCCCAAGCTGTTAATATTTGCGGCCCGCGCTCTGTAATCGCTACAGAATGCTCAAAATGAGCCGACAAGCTACGATCTCTGGTTACGGCTGTCCACCCATCCTCCAATATTTCGACTTCGGGGCTTCCTATCGTTACCATAGGCTCTATAGCCAACACCATCCCCTCGCGCAATCGAGGCCCGGTTCCAGGCGCACCATAGTTCGGCACAGGAGGATCTTCATGTAGGGCCCGTCCAATACCATGGCCCACAAACTCTCGAACAATGCCCAATTTTGATTTATCAATGACTTGCTGAATCGCATAGGATACATCGGACAACCGATTACCCACTTTAGATGCTGCAATCCCAGCATACAAGGATTCTTTAGTCACTTTCAATAAACGGGTCACTTCTGGCTTAACCTGACCCACTACTTTAGTGAAAGCTGCATCGCCATAAAAACCTTTAACGATGGCCCCTGCATCGACACTCACGATATCCCCATCTTTGAGCTTTCTATCGCTAGGAATACCATGCACAATCTCTTCATTCACCGACGCACAGATCGTTGCCGGAAAACCTCTGTACCCTAAAAAAGCGGGTTTAGCTTTACACTCAATCACGTAATCATGTGCCGCTTTATCCAGATCTTTTGTCGTCAGTCCGGGTTTGATTAGATCATGAACCCGCTTCAACAAACCACCAACAACCTGACCTGCCTGCCGCATGATCTCAATTTCTTCAGGGCTTTTTAATTCAATCATGATTGTGTCCAGCCCTGTTCTTTAAGCAATGGAAGCAACTTATTCTCATAAACTGCTTCAATATGTCCGCGGCCATCTATACGGTGCAACATTTTCACCTTGCGATAGTGTTTCAGCAAGGGGGCTGCATTTTCGTGATCTATCTCAAGCCGCTTGCGAATCGTTTCTGGCTGATCATCTTCCCGTATCATGAGTTCACCGGAACAATGATCACATTTGCCATCCACTTTAGGCCGCATCGTTCTCAAGTGGAAACTTTCACCGCATTCCGAACACACGAGCCTCCCCGATAGCCGTCTAACTAAGTCTTCCTGTGGTGTGGCAATATACAGCACACCATCAAGGGGCGTTTGGCATTCATTCAACTTATCATCCAAACTGATCGCTTGTGCCACTGTCCTTGGAAAACCATCCAAGATAAAACCAGAAGCCAAATCAGGTTTAACTACTCTGTCGAGCATCACCTTAATCACCAAATCATCCGGAACGAGCTGTCCTTTAGAAATAAAGGCATCAACTTGATCCCCAAATGAGCTGTGGTGCTTAATTTCTTCACGAAACAGTTGGCCGGTTGAAACGTACTTAACCCCCAACTCTCTTTCGCACATAGATGCCAAAGACCCTTTACCTGTCCCCGGTGGGCCTAACATAACGATACGCACGTTAGCGTCTTCCTTTAACACGTCCAGACTTGAAAAAGCCTTCATAGTGACGCATCAGCAAATGCGATTCTATTTGCTTCATGGTGTCTAATGTTACCCCCACAACAATCAGTAAAGAGGTTCCACCAAACAACCCAGCCACCCTTGGAGGGATTTTCATAGTAGCCATGATCAGATCAGGTAAAACAGCAATGCCTACAAGATAAATGGCAGCGATAAATGTCACACGCGTCAGGATGCCGTCTAAGTGCTCAACCGTTGCCTGTCCAGGCCGAATCCCTGGAATAAAAGCCCCTACCTTCTTCATTTGATCCGCAGCATCCAGAAACTGGTGCGCTGTAATGGCGGTACTGAAATACGTAAAAAATATAATCAAAACAGCATAGCTTAAGTTAAAAGCAACGGATGTTCTTGAGAACCAACTAGCCAGTCCTTCCAACTGAGGCACAAAAGTAGCCAGCTGAATTGGGAAGTACAGCAACGACACAGCGAAAATGATTGGCAACACACCCCCACTATTCACTTTCAAGGGTAAATAAGTGCTTTGCCCGCCATAAACCTTGCGACCCACTACACGTCTGGCGTAATTCACTGGCACACGGCGCTGTCCTTGTTCGACAAAAATCACTAGTGCCACAACAGCCACAATGAATGCCACCAAGAAGATCAGTTTAAGTGGCGCCATCGGCGACTGATTCAGAGCTGACGGCCCTAAGGTCGTACCCAAGTCTCTTATCGCTAGTGGAATGCGCCCTACAATGGAAGCAGTAATCAACAAACTCATCCCATTGCCAATGCCTCGTTCCGTAATTTGCTCTGCCAACCACATAATGATAGCCATTCCAGCCGTCATCGTGATCACAGTAACAATCTTAAAACCCCAACCTGGATGTAACACGATCTGTGTGTTGAACTGAGCTGGTATCGCTTTTTCCAACAGCGTCGCGTACATGAACGAGTTAATGATTGCCAAAGCCATCGTGGCGTAACGCGAATATTGGTGCAATTTACGATAACCATTGGGCCCTTCTTTGCGTAACTTTTCCAAAGCTGGAATAGCTGTAGCCAACAAGGTCTCAACAATAATCGTTGCGCTGATGTAGGGCATAATCCCTAATGCAAACACTGTGGCTTGTGATAACGCGCCTCCAGTCATCATATCCATAAGCATTAGGAAGCCTCCGCCTGTACGCTGCGAAAGCTCTTCGAAAATGCGCCCTAATTCCGCTCCATTCACTCCAGGAACAGGTATAAACAAACCTACTTCATATAAAGCAAGGATCCCCAGGGTGAAAATGAGCTTCTTCCTGAGTTCCGGAATACCCCAAGCATTACCCAGTGCGCTAAAGAGTCGAAACATATTTGAGAAAGATCACCTAGTTGTCTTCGGCTGCGTTGTCTTCCAGTAGTTCTACAGAACCACCGGCTTTTTCTAACTTGGCCTGCGCTGAACGACTGATGGCATGCACTCTGACGGTCAACTTCTTTGCAATATCTCCATCGCCCAGTATTTTGACTTTCAAATCAGCACTGCGGATTAATCCGAATGCCTTGAGAATTTCTGGTGTAATCAGTTCTTGATCACCACACCGTTCCAATTGGCTGAGATTCACAATTGAAGCAGCCTGTGGTCGCCCTGTGGCTTTTTGCACAAAACCACGTTTAGGTAAACGTCGAATTAAAGGCATACAGCCACCTTCAAACCCTGGACGTTTACTCGAGCCAGTCCTTGAACCTTGCCCTTTTTGACCTCGTCCTGATGTCTTACCACGCCCTGAGCCTATACCACGGCCGAGTCTTTTACCGACCTTACGTGCTCCTGGAACCTTAGGTAACGTGCTAATATCCATAATCAAATCCCTTAATTATCTTCGTCGGCTTCATCATCCAGCCGTTTCTGGATCACTTCGAGCTTTTCTAATTGCTTCAACCCTGCAAGCGTAGCCCGTACCAGGTTAATTTCGTTGGAAGACCCTAAACTCTTTGCCAAAATATCGCGAACACCACACGCCTCACAAACAGCACGCACAGGACCACCAGCAATAATACCTGTACCTGGACTTGCTGGTTTCATCAACACCCGTGACGCATCAGCCTCACCAATAATCTCATGTGGAATGGTTGTTCCTGCCATTTGAACAGTAAACATCGCCTTCTCAGCCCGACCAAACCCTTTGCGAATAGCATCCGCGGCTTCGTTGGACTTACCTAATGACATCCCCACACGACCAGCACCATCTCCCACAACAGCCAACGCTGAAAAGGCTAAACGGTTACCACCCTTATGAGCTTTAGAAACACGATTAATATTGATCAATTTTTCAATAAGCTGAGGACCATCCTGCTGAACGTCTTTCTTTTGCCTATTTTGATTTCTAAAATCAGCCATTCTTGTTTACACCTGTAATCCTTGTTCACGCACTGCCTCAACAAAAGCCTTGATGCGTCCGTGATAACTGTATCCGCCGCGGTCAAAAACCACCTGGGTTATGCCTTTTTCTTTGGCCTGTGAACCCACTAGCTTACCAAGTGCACTAGCAGCCTCAATATTACCACCAGTCTTCTCTGTGAAACTCTTGCTACTCGTCGAACACCCCATCAGTGTTTGACCGACCAAATCATCAATCACTTGAGCAGATAGATGCTTGTTGCTTCGAAACACTGCCAACCTGGGACGCTGCTCAGTCCCTGAAATTTTCTTCCTAATTCGACGATGCCTTGCTTGCCTGCGGGCATCTTTACCGTATGCTTTAGCTCTCATCTTTAACCACCCTTAGAACCTGTTGCAGCCTTACCAGCCTTACGGCGAATACTCTCGCCAACATATTTGATGCCCTTGCCTTTATAAGGCTCTGGAGGCTTGACACTACGCACATTGGCAGCAAACTGCCCGACTTGTTGCTTGTCCACACCCTCAATCAAAATAGTGGTAGGCTTCGGCACTTTGACACTCAAACCATCCGGAACAGCTAATTCCACCGTGTGAGAAAACCCCACACTCAATGAAAGCTCTTTTCCTTTCATTGAAGCACGATACCCGACACCGACAACCTCTAATTCTTTACTGAAACCTTTAACGACCCCGTCCACCATGTTTGAAATCAAAGCGCGATACAAACCATGCTTAGCGCGATCATCACTTGTTTCGCGGGCACGAGTTAGAATCAATTGCCCTTCTTCTTCTTTCAAAGTGATATTAGGAGATATCGTCAAGCTCAGCTTGCCTTTTGGCCCTTCGACCATAACATCTAGACCGCTGGTCTTAACTTTTACATCCTTTGGAACTGTGATGGGTTTACGCCCAATTCGTGACATCTACAAATTACCTTTCTGAAACTACCACACGTAACACAAGACTTCGCCGCCGATTCTTTGCTGATAAGCTTGCTTATCTGTCATGACTCCACGAGAAGTCGTGACTATAGCAATTCCGGCACCGTTACGTACACGAGGCAGTGTATCTTTTGTTGCGTAATTACGCACACCCGGACTTGACACACGCTTAATTTGATTGATGGCAGCTCTTCGACCCACGTACTTCAAATACACGCGAATCCTTTTCTGAGCTGGAACATCTTCATCAATCACTTTGTAGGTACGAATGTATCCTGATTCCTGCATTACATTCAGGATGCGCTCACCTATTTTTGACGGTTTCACATCAACGGCCTCGTGCTGAACACTCGAGCCATTTCTAATTTTCGTCAACATGTCTGCTACTGGATCACTGATTGCCATTATTTTGCCTCAAACTAAAAGTGTTAGTATTACCAACTTGCCTTTACAAGTCCAGGTATTTCACCCTTCCAAGCCATCTCTCTCAGGCAAATCCGGCACATTGCAAACCGCCTGTAGTAACCATGCCGACGGCCACATCGTTCACACCTATTCACCTGCCGCACAGCAAATTTCTCGCCCTGATTTCTGTGTAACCATGATGTTCTTGCCATCTATTGCTGTTGCCTCTCGCGTGTGAAGGGGAAACCAAAACCCTTAAGCAGAGCCTTCCCCTCATCAGCATTTTTTGCAGTGGTCACAAAAACCACATTCATGCCAAGTGTATTGTGAAACTTATCAATATCGATTTCAGGAAAAATGATTTGCTCTTGTATACCAAAATTGTAATTACCCTGTGTGTCAAAGCCTTTTGGACTGTACCCACGAAAGTCTCTAATACGGGGCAATGCAACAGAAATCAAGCGATCTAAAAACTCATACATTCGCTTTCTTCTCAAAGTCACCATACACCCTACTGGATCATTTTTACGCAGTTTAAAGTTTGAAATAGCTTTCTTTGCTCGCGTAATCGCTGGCTTCTGCCCAGTCACAATCTCTAAAGTCTTTTGTGCCGTTTCCAAAACTTTTGCATCTTTAGCTGCTTCACCACAACCAATATTCAAAACAATCTTCTGCAATTTAGGAATCGAAAACTTGTTAGTGTATTTAAATTCTTTCTCGAGCTCAGGAGCAATTTCCTTCTCGTAACGCTCATGCATACGTGGTTTATTTGTCACCGTACTCATTTCTTATCAATCGCCTCGCCCGTAGGTCTTGCTACACGAATCTTGTCTTTGCCATCACTCACCTGATACCCAATTCTTACAGGCTTCTGAGTCTGAGCTGAAACTAAACTCAATTTACAAAGCTTGATCGGGGCCTCTCGCGGGATCACCCCACCGTCTGGATTTTGCTGTGAACGGCGCTCAAAGTGCTTGAGCATATTCACTTTTTCAACCAATGCAGCCTCTTTCTTCGGGAAAACTTCAAGCACTTTACCCGTCTTACCTTTGTCCTTGCCACTCAGGACGATAACTGTGTCATTTTTTCGAATTCTGGACATTCCCGTGGATTCCTTTACACAACTTCTGGCGCTAGTGAGATGATTTTCATAAACTGCTTCTCGCGCAATTCACGAGCCACTGGCCCAAACACACGCGTGCCCCTAGGATTCTTTTGGTTGTCAATCAGCACAACTGCGTTTGTATCAAACTTAAGTGAGGTTCCATCATGACGGTTAATCGGCGCACGTGTTCTTACGACAACACACCTAACAACCGAGCCCTTTTTGACAGCCGCACCTGGGTCAGCTTGACGCACATGCACAGTCACGATGTCCCCAATCTCAGCGTAGGCTTTGTTGGATTTACCAATCACCCCAATAGCCTTAACCTTCTTGACACCTGAGTTGTCTGCCACATTAAGATTAGTGCGCAGATAAATCATCAGGACAGCTCCTTGACATCGACAGCATCTGAGCCCTTTTTAAGGACTTCAATCAAACGCCACCGTTTATCTTTTGATAATGGCCGTGTTTCTGAAATACGCACCCAATCCCCTTGGCGTGCTTCATTTTTTTCATCATGAACTTTAAACTTTTTTGACTTTTGAATAATACGGTGATAAAGCGCATGCCGCACTTTTCGCGTTATTTGCACCACGATTGTCTTTGTCATTTTGTCGCTGACAACGGTGCCCTCAAACGTCTTTCTTGTACCACGCTCTGCTACTGTTGTTTCACTCATATTATGAATTCTCGCTAGAATTTTCGACAGACGCATCACTCGTTTTCGCAGTGATAACCGTCTCGATGCGAGCTATCTGTCTGCGCATCTGTTTTAATGTATTCACCTGTTGCATAGAGCCATTCTGTACTTTGATTCTTGCATTCCACAAATCTTGACGAATCGTCTTAATTTGCGTGTTGAGCTCATCAACAGGCAATTCCTTCAACTCTGTAGCTCTTGGATATTTATCAGCCATTAATTGAATTCCTGTTTACGTGTTACCAGCCTTGTCTTAATCGGTAGTTTTGCAGATGCTAAACGAAAAGCCTCTTTAGCGATGATCTCAGGAACACCATCAATTTCAAATATAATACGACCTCGCTTACACACCGACACCCAATGGTCTACTGTTCCCTTACCAGATCCCATCGGCTTTTCCTGTCCATGTACGGTAACAGGCTTGTCCGGAAAAACACGAATCCAAATCTTTCCAGCACGTGACATGGCCCGCGAAATCGTCACACGACAAGCTTCAATCTGTGCCGCTGTCAACCAACCAGTATCGACTGCTTTGAGACCAAACTCACCAAAAGCCAGATATGTCCCGCCCTTAGCTGCTCCACGACGCTTTCCTCGATGAGCTTTACGAAATTTAATACGTTTGGGTACTAACAAAGGCATAACCTAATCCTCACGAAGACTTTTCAGTAATAGTTCCAGAACGGCCAGACCTATTGTCTTTAGTCTGTACTAGTTCAGGTAGCGTCAATTTTAAATTGCCCTTGCAAACCCAAACCTTAGTTCCGATACAACCCGCTGTTGTATGAGCTGTTCCTGTTGCAAAATCAATATCAGCCCGAAACGTTCCTAGAGGAACTGTTCCTTGGCGATAAACTTCTCTTCTCGTCATTTCAGCACCAGCAAGACGTCCATCACAGACCACTTTAATTCCTTTGGCGCCTGTTTCCATAGCCTGTTGCACGGCTCTTTTCATCACACGACGAAAACCAATTCTCTTTTCTAACTGAAAGGCCATCGCGTCTGCGACCAACTTAGCTTCGACAGCTGGGTTAGAAACCTCAACATAATCTATCTTTAGCTGTTGCTCGCCTAGAATTTTCAATACTTCAACCTGCAAACGCTGAATATTCTCACCGCGTCGCCCAATTAAAATCCCTGGTCGTGCTGTGTGAATGACAATACGCACACGCTCTGCTGATCGCTCAACAACGATCTTGGCGACTGCTGCAGACTTTAACTCTTTTTCTAAATACTCTCGAACACGACGATCTTCATGCAAGTATTGGGCATACTGCTTCTTTGAAGGGGTAAACCAACGTGAGCGCCAGTCCTTCGTCAAATTCAATCTCAAACAAATCGGATTAACTTTTTGACCCATCGATTATTTCCTATCCAGTTCTAATGTAATGTGTGATGTGCGCTTCAGTATGGGTACTGCACGACCAAATGCTGCAGCCCTAAAACGTTTCCATGTAGCTCCGGGATCCGCACAAATCTTGGTAATCACCAGATCCTGCTCGGTTACCATGGGATCACGCCCTTTTGCACTAGCCAATGCTGCTTTTAATACTTTAGTCACCGGCTTAGCCGCTCGACGATTCGTAGTTCCCAATACAGCGAAAGCCTCTGCAACGGTACGCTTACGTAGTGGGTTGATCACGTAGCGTACTTTGCGTGGTGTCATGCGAATATGTTTTGCAACCGCTTTACCCAACATTCAATACCTCTACTTTCCTAATCCGGTGCCGGTAGTCTTAGCTTTAGCCTTAAGCCCACCATGTTTCTTAAAAATACGGGAAGGTGAAAACTCGCCCAATTTATGCCCCACCATATTCTCTGTCACGAATACCGGTAAAAAACCCTTACCATTGTGAACAGCAAAGTTGAGTCCTACAAACTCTGGCGTAATGGTGGATCGTCGTGACCAAGTCTTTATCGGCTTACGATCATTTGTTTGATGTGCTTTATCAACTTTTTTCTGTAGGGACTCGTCAATAAATGGGCCCTTTTTAATGGATCTCGCCATTACTTAGCTCTCCGCTTCACAATGAATTTTGCAGAATACTTCTTCGGCTTACGTGTGCGCTTACCCTTAGTATGCCAACCCCATTTGGACACAGGATGTGGATTACCTTGTCCAGATTTACCTTCACCACCACCATGCGGATGGTCTACTGGGTTCATCGCCACACCACGAACCTTTGGTCGACGTCCTAACCATCGGTTGCGACCTGCTTTTCCCAACTTAACTGATTTACGTTCTGAATTACCCAATTGGCCAATGGTCGCCCAACAGTCCAAGTGAATCAATCGGACCTCACCTGAAGGCAATTTAACGTGAGCATAGTCCCCATCTTTAGCCTGAATCACAGCTGCCATGCCTGCTGAGCGGACTATTCGTCCTCCAGCTTTCTTGCGTAATTCTAAATTGTGAATGAATTCACCTGGAGGAATCCGACGCAATGCCATCGCATTACCTACTTTAATGTCAGCCTCATCACCGGCTTCGATGGTTGCACCCACCTCAAGCTTCTCAGGCCATAAAATGTAACGTTTATCCCCACCCTCGTATTGCACCAAGGATATACGCGCATTACGATTTGGGTCATACTCAACTGACAACACTGTTGCTTTATCACCAGCTTTATCACGACGATAGAAATCCACTAATCGGTATCTTCGCTTATGACCACCACCACGACGGCGCATGGTAATATGCCCATGACTGTTACGACCACCCGTCTTACGAAGCGCTTGTGTCAACGACTTCTCAGGCTTTGACGTAGTCAATTCCTTGAAGTCTGGCGAAACCTCAAATCTTTTTGTTGGAGTTACTGGCTTATGTTGCTTCACACCCATGATTCAATTATTCCTTAACTTCAATCTTCTGACCTTTTTCGACAGTGACTACAGCCTTCTTCCAATCAGGCTTGCGTCCAGTGCGAGCACCTAGTCGGCGCCATTTACCATGCTGTGAAATTGTGTTAACTTTCTTAACTTTCACTTCAAACAGTTTCTCCACAGCATTGCGGATCTCGATCTTATTAGCATCCTTAGCAACATCCACCAAATACTGATCAGACTCTGCTAGGCGCGCGCCCTTTTCTGTCATGCGCACATTCTTAACAATATTAGTTACTGGTCGCATCGGCTCCCTTTACCCGCTCTTCCAATTTCTTGAAAGCTTCTTTTGTAATGATCACTTTTTGAGCATTCACTACATCCATAGCATTAACATTCTGACTGTCTTTCAGTGAGAAATACTTCAAGTTTCTTAAGGACAGCACCAAAGAATCATTAGCCTGATCCAGAATAATCACAGACTTTTTCTCTACACTAAATGCTTGAGCTAATCCGGCAAATGTTTTGGTTTTTGGTGTTTCTGCATTCATTGAGTCAAGAACCACCAACTCTTCACCTGCTAATTTGCCACGCAGTGTTTCTTGCAAAGCACGCCGCCGAATGTTCTGCGGTAGTCGATAGTGTGTGTCTCGTGGCTTAGGCCCAAAAGTCACGCCTCCACTACGCCACAAAGGAGATCTGTTTGATCCCGCACGAGCACGCCCTGTATGCTTCTGTTTCCAAGGCTTTTTACCACCACCAGAAACTTCACCACGCTTCTGCGTGTTTGCACTTCGCTGGGCTTGGTTTTCACGGTACATCGCGATCGCTTGTGATATGACTGCGACATTAACGTGACCTTCCCATAACTCAGCATCTAGATCTAATTTGCCTACTTCACTGCCTTGAATATCATATACATTAAGCTTCATTATTTCTTCTTACCTCTTGCAGCCTTCTTAGCTGCTGCAGCCTCAGCCTCTTCACTCGTCGACATACGTGAAGCTCTAATATGCTCTGGCCGTTTCAATGATTTACTGACATACACCAAACTGTTTTTGGATCCGGGTATCGCTCCCTCAATCAGCACAAGATTTTCTTCAGGCAATCTACGCATAATTCGCAAGTTTTGTACAGTCACTCGCTCATTACCCATATGCCCTGGCGCATTATGTCCCTTAAGGACACGCCCTGGAGTCGTACCTGCTCCCGATGAACCTGGCGCACGGTGTGCATTAGAGCCATGTGTTTTTGGCCCACCCTTCCAGCCAAATTTCTTCATACCACCTTGGAACCCCTTACCAATCGAAGTGCCTACGACGTCCACTAATTCAAAATCCTGAAACAGATCTAGGGTTAACTGCTCCCCTTCTTTCCACTCTCCTGGTGAATCCAAACGGAATTCACGCAGGTACTTAAAATTATCCGTCTTTGCAGCCTTAAACTGACCCGCTTCTGGCTTAGTCAGCTTCTTTTCAGAAACCGATACATAACCAACCTGCAAGGCGTCATAGCTGTCTCTTTTAGCAGTTCTTTTACGCACCACTGTACATGGCCCCAATTCAACTGCTGTTACCGCCACCTGACGTCCATGCTCATCATAGACGTGCGTCATTCCTAATTTTTTACCAATTAGACCTATACTCATAGTTTCTCTACCAAATAGTGGATGTTTGTAGTCAGAAGACTTACTTAACTTCTACGTACACACCGGAAGGAAGATTCAGCTTACGTAATGCATCGATTGTTTTTGCCGTAGGCTCAACAATGTCCACAACACGCTTGTGTGTTACCAGCTGAAACTGCTCACGCGATTTTTTGTCGATAAACGGGGATCTTAACACAGTGTAAAGCTCTCGCTTGGTGGGAAGTGGGATAGGACCCTTCACCTTCGCGCCCGTCCGTTGAACTGTCTCAACGATGTCCGAAGTGGACATATCTAGAACTCGGTGATCATGTGCCTTCAGTTTGATACGAATTTTTGGCTGTTCTTGCGTCGCCATAATTTTACCGTTCTCTCTGTAGCTATTGCTTACTTGATAATTTCGGTGATAACACCAGCACCAACCGTACGTCCACCTTCGCGGACGGCAAATCGCTGTTCTTTCTCCATAGCGATCGGTTGAACTAGCTTCACGGTGACCTCTACCGTGTCCCCAGGCATAACCATCTCTGTGCCC
>JAJDCC010000219.1 GCA_029261015.1 Candidatus Omnitrophota bacterium
CCCGCGATCGCTCTGCATCAAAAGCATCTTTGCAAACACCTGCACGCACACCAGGCAACTTATTGGCCACCATCGCCATACCGATACCGGTTTTGCACACCAAAACACCGCGATGCGCTTCGCCTGAGGATACTGACTGAGCTACTGCATAACCTAATTTAGGGTAATCACACGATTCTTTAGAATGCGTTCCAACATCTATTACGGTATAACCTAAAGACTCTATCCAAGTGACGAGTTGTTGCTTTAATTCAAACCCACCATGGTCAGCGCCCAGTGCTACTGTTTTAGCTTTATCATTCATTTGGTGAGTACACCTAATTGACGCAATACGCGCTTAACAGACTCAGTTATTTCTTGAAAACATACTTCATAAACTTCCATCGGTTTTCCAATTGGATCACTGATCGTCGGATCCATAACCAGCTCATCTTCACTACAACCAAAATTCTTCAGCATGTGAATTTTTGCCGCATGCTCCGGAAAATTTCGTGCAATTTCTTCACCCTGAAACTGTTCCATGACAAAAATATAATCAGCCGTTTTGACTATCTCTAGAGTGATGCGACGTGCTCCGTGTCCTTTAGCCGTTGTCCCTGCCTGGTTCAGCACAGCTTCCGTTTCTCGAGAAGCGCGCATTCCCTCAATCGCAAAAACTCCTGACGAAGAGACTTCTACTTGATCAAGTCCTGCTTCTTTAAGCCAATGCTGTGTCAAGTAGTGCGCCATCACACTACGACAACTGTTTCCGGTACAGACATAAAGAATATGGATAGGATTCATCTTTACCTCTCGACTCACCACTCCCTAAGTACTCAGTGGATTCTTCAGTGCTCTTGCGCCAATGTCTTTGCGGTACTGCATACCGTCAAACTTAATCTTATCGATTGCTCCATAAGCAAACTTCAGGGCCGATTCTAAGTCATCCCCAACACCGGTAACCCCCAAAACACGGCCACCAGAGGTTAAAAAGCGGGACTCCTCTTTACGCGTTCCAGCGTGAAATACCTGGACAGGTGAATCTGCAGGATATTGCTCAAGCCCAGTAATCTCAACCCCCTTCTCAGGGTCAGCAGGATAGCCCTTAGACGCCAAAACCACACATGCACAACTCTTGTTATGCCATTCGACTTTGCAGCTGTCTAAACGCCCTTCAACCGTATCATCTAACAACGCCAATAAATCGCTTTTTAGCAAAGGCACAATGGCTTGAATTTCAGGATCACCAAACCGCACATTGTATTCCAGTACTTTAGGTCCCTCTTGCGTCAACATGAGTCCTGTGTACAAAACCCCCTTAAACGCAATCCCTTCACTAGCCAACGCATTGATAGATGGAGTCACAATCTCATCCATAAAAGTTTTCAGCAGTTCATCTGTCACTACTGGTGCGGGTGCATACGCCCCCATACCCCCTGTATTGGGCCCCTGATCTCCATCCTGCAAACGTTTGTGGTCTTGGGAGGTCAGCATAGGGATCGTCGTCTTTCCATCGGTCACCGCAATAATGGAGGCTTCTTCGCCCACGAGTAATTCTTCCACTAAGATCCGTGCTCCTGCATCGCCAAAAATGCGATCTGCCATCATCAAATCAATGGCACCGCCAGCCTCACTCAATGTATGCGCAATGATGGTGCCTTTACCCGCACACAAACCATCGGCTTTAATCACAACCGGAACACCGATCTGCTTCACATATTCATGTGCGGCTTGTGCGTCATCAAAAACCGAATATTTTGCAGTGGGAATATTGTACTGCTTCATTAAATTCTTCGAAAAAGCCTTACTGCCTTCTAGCTGGGCGGCTGCTTTATTAGGACCAAAAACACGCAATCCGCGTTTTTCAAAAGCATCTACAATGCCTTCAGTCAAAACAGCTTCAGGTCCCACCACAGTCAAATCAATACTCTTGCTCTGAGCAAAATCAGTTAAAGAAACAATGTCAGTTGCTGATATATTCACACATTCGGCCAACTGACCAATGCCGCCATTACCTGGTGCACAAAAAATCTGAGTGACATCTGGGGACTGGCTAAGCTTCCATACCAACGCATGCTCACGACCACCGGAGCCTACAACCAAAATCCTCATCCCTTACTCCTTCTGTAAAAATACTTATAAAACTTGGCCTATTTGCCAAGCCTGAAAACCTTCGCGCTCTAACAAACGTATTGCTGCTGCAACTTCTTTCTGAGGGAGCGTTAAAGCCATTCCCACTCCCATATTAAATGTCGTCGCCATATCCGTATCAGATACAGAACCCGCTGCCTGGATGTGTTTAAAAATAGTCGGCACTACCCAACTCTCTTCAATCAACTCTACTTTCAGCTTAGGTTTTTCTTGTACCAATGAAGGGATTCTTTTCGTTAACCCGCCACCTGTAATGTGTGACAGTGAATGAACCGAAAATTTCTTTAACAACTTAAGGACAGGTTTGACATAAATACGTGTTGGCATAAGCAAACTCTTTTGATGCTTTTTGAGTTCCTTATCGGTGAACACATGCCTCACTAAAGAGTATCCATTCGAATGAACGCCCGAAGAGGCTATACCAATCACGGCATCTTTAGCTTTCACTTTTTTGCCATCAATGATGTTTTTGCGCTCAACTGCACCGACACAAAATCCGGCTAAATCATAACTGCCTGGTGCATACACACCTGGCATCTCAGCAGTTTCACCGCCTAACAACGAACACTCGCTTTCAGTGCAACCATCGATCACACCTTGCAACACTTGGCTCATGACCTGCGGTTTTAATTTGCCTACAGCAATGTAATCGAGAAAGAAAAGAGGTTTTGCTCCGGTGGTAATGATGTCATTGACATTCATAGCGACTAAATCAATACCAAGCCCGCTGTGCTTATTTGTCAGTTCGGCTATTTTAAGTTTAGTCCCTACCCCATCGGTTGAAGACACCAGAACAGGATCTTTAATTTTTGTTTTACCTAAATCAAATAAGCCGGCAAAGTGTCCCCGATCTTTCATAACAGCGGATGAATGCGTAGCGGTAACTTTACGCCCCATACCCTTTAACCAGGTATCAGCGCCCTGAATATCAACGCCCGCTTTTTTATAAGCAGATGTAGCCATTAACGCCCTTGTCCTGAATGCTTCTCTAAAACAAACTTATCGCCTTCGCCACCAAACTCCACCGGATACTGGCCGCTCCAGCAAGCCGAACAATAATCATTCGGTTTGCTGACACAACTCATCAAGCCATCCATCGATAAATAACCGATACTTTCAACTCCAATGAATTTAGCAATTTCATCCATCGACATCTTGTTCGCAATCAGCTCTTTTTTAGTGGGAAAATCGACACCATAAAAACAGGAATGTTTCGTAGGAGGGCAACTGATGCGCAAATGAATTTCTTTTGCTCCTGCTTCACGCAAACTCTTCACACGCGCTCGCGTTGTCGTGCCGCGCACAACAGAGTCATCTATCACCACTAAACGCTTCCCCTTCACCACCGCACGAATAGGATTAAACTTAACACGCACCTTAAGATCACGAATCTCTTGTGCGGGCTGAATAAACGTACGACCTACATAGTGATTACGAATAAAACCCATCGCAAAGGGAATTTTGGATTTCTGAGAATAACCCATCGCGGCAAAGTTTCCAGAATCAGGAATCGCTGTCACTAAATCCGCTTCAACAGGATGTTCTTCAGCGAGTTTTTCCCCCAAACGCACACGCACCTGCTGTACGCTTTCACCAAAAATATTCGAGTCTGGCCTTGAGAAATACACATGCTCAAATAAGCAGTGTGATTTTTTATTCTTCTCGTCCTTAAAGGGATACAAAGACCGCATACCCTCTTTACTGATAATCACCATCTCGCCTGGCTCTACTTCTCGTACAAACCGAGCACCAATCAAATCCAGCGCACAAGTTTCAGAAGCAAGCACATAGGTTCGATTGAATTTACCAATACACAGGGGTCGAAAACCACCCGGATCACGCGCCCCTATCAGGCCTTTTTCCGTCAAAAAAAGCAAACTAAAAGCGCCTTTTAAGCG
>JAJDCC010000220.1 GCA_029261015.1 Candidatus Omnitrophota bacterium
TTTTAAGCGCTTCACACAATCAATGAGGTTTTCATCAAAACTTTCATGTTTTGACTTAGCCAGCAGATGAAGAATGATTTCACTGTCAACCGTGGTTTGAAAAATCGAACCATCTTCTTCTAACTCTTGGCGTAATTTATAAGCATTGACCACATTACCATTGTGCGCAACAGCAACTGATCCTTTAGCATAAGTCACCACTAAAGGTTGAGAGTTCTTAACCGAACTGGCACCCGTTGTCGAATAGCGCGTGTGCCCAATAGCAGAACGACCTGGCAATGTGCGCAACGTGGCCTCATCAAATACCTCAGAGACCTGCCCCATGGCTTTATGATGGCGCATGCCTTTGCCATCATAGCTCACAATACCCGCTGCTTCTTCGCCACGGTGTTGCAAAGAATACAGTCCCAGATAAGTCAAACGCGATGCATCACGGTGCCCATAAACGCCAAACAATCCACAATAGTGCTTAATGCCTTCATCCATATTGATGGCCTAGCTCCCTTACAATGTAATGCTGTTACCCCAAAGTGACTCAAGATCTGAGACCTTCGCCTCAATCCAAGTGCCAATCTTAAGTTGTGCTCCTCCAACTTTACCGAGTACCTGACAACTCACTTGTGTGTTTTCGGCAATGGTCCTTAATGTCTTCACTTCTTCTGCGGCGCAACTCACCACAATATGCCCAGAAGCTTCTCCAAACAACAATGTATCTGCACGCTCATACTCTGGAAGTGTGTCCAAAGTCGCTCCAATTAACTTTTCAGAAAAACAGCTTTCTGCAACACAGACGGCTAAACCGCCTTCAGACACATCATGTGCGGATTTTAAAATCTGCTTAGCATGTGCCTCTAACATACATCGATGCAAAGCTTTGTGTTTTTCAAAATCGACCTGTGGGGGTTTGCCCTGGCGCTTGCCGCAAATATTCGCCAAGTACTCACTCGCTCCTAATTGCGCTTGATCAATGCTGAGCAACACAATCGCATCACCAGCATCTTTAAATCCTGAAGTCACCGGTGTTTCGGATTCCATGAATCCCACCATACCGACAACCGGTGTAGGGTCTATAGCTGCATTAGGCCCTTCATTGTATAAACTGACATTGCCACCGGTAACCGGAGTGCCAAAAGCCACACAGGCTTCAGCCATACCGCGCACACATTCTTTAAACTGCCACATAATTTCTGGATCCATTGGATTACCAAAATTCAAACAGTCCGTGACAGCCAATGGCTTTGCCCCAACACACACCACATTGCGTGCACCTTCTGCGACGGATAATTTACCGCCTTCATATGGATCCAAATAACAATAACGTCCATTACCATCTAAACTAGCCGCCAAAGCCCCCTGTGTCCCCTTTAACCGAATCACAGCAGCATCACTTGCACCTGGCAAAGCTGTAGTGTTGATCTGTACCATATGGTCATACTGACGATAAATCGCTCGCTTACTCGCAATCGTAGGCAGTGCTAATAATTGTTCTAAAGTTTTTTGAAGATTTTGTGGTTGCGGAATACTGCTGACATCTAATGCTTGCGCCTGATCCAAGTATGCAGGCTTTTGGGTGGGGCGGTCATACATCGGCACATCATCGGTAATCGCACTCACTGGTAAATCAGCCACCAATGTACCGCCATCATAAACCTTGAGATTATTGCCCTCGGTCACCTTACCGATTTCAACCGCATTCAATCCCCATCGCTTAAAGTGGGCTTTAACACGTTCTTGTGAGCCTTGCTCAACAATCAATAACATGCGCTCTTGCGACTCTGAAAGCATCACATCATAAGCACTCATATTGGGTTCACGCATCGGGACTTTTTGAATATCCATCTCGACACCACAATTTCCACGTGATGCTGTCTCAGACATGGAACACGTTAATCCTGCAGCACCCATGTCTTGAATGCCCACAACATCAGCCGTTTTTAATGCCTCCAATGTCGCTTCAATCAAACACTTCTCAGCAAAGGGATCACCAATCTGCACAGCAGGCCTATCGGCATCGGATTCATCATCCAACTCGCGTGACGCAAAACTCGCTCCGCCTAAACCATCGCGACCCGTTGCAGATCCCACATACATAATAGGATTACCAATACCCTTAGCAGCACCCTTGGCCATGTCCTCTTTACGCATCAAACCAATGCACATCACATTGACTAAAGGATTCTCACGATACGTTTCATCAAACACGACTTCACCGCCAACAGTCGGAACCCCCAAACAATTGCCATAACCGGCAATACCGCGCACAACACCATTCAATAAGAACTTCGTGCGGTCATCTTTAAGTGGACCAAAACGTAATGAGTTTAAAAGAGCTACCGGACGTGCGCCCATCGTGAAAATGTCACGCACGATACCCCCAACCCCCGTCGCCGCGCCTTGATAAGGCTCTACCGCTGAAGGATGATTATGACTTTCGCACTTAAACACCACACACCAATCGTCTTTGAGATCAATGACACCGGCATTTTCTTCACCTGCCTTAACCAAAACACGATCACCCTCAGTAGGAAAGGTTTTTAAATAAGGCTTTGAACTGCAATATGAACAGTGCTCAGAATACATCACACCAAAAATACCGACTTCGGTGAGTGTCGGCGTGCGGCCCAAAATTTTAACGATGCCATCGTATTGCTCATTGGTCACATTGTGCGAAGCGGCTACTGCACGTAACTGCTCTTCAGAAGGATTGTTGGATAAGATCGATGTCATGATGTTGCTCGCGCTTGTTCGAAATGATTAATCATGGATTCAAAAAGGAGTCTTCCATCGGTTTCGCCTAAAGCCGCTTCAGCAGCACGCTCCGGATGAGGCATCAACCCCAACACATTTCCTTGAGCATTCACGACACCAGCAATCGACTGATAAGAGCCATTGGGATTAATCGCTTCACTGACATTCCCATCCACATCGCAATAACGGAATACCGCAGCATGATTCGCTGCCGTTTCCTGTTCGGCACTCACCGAATAGCGTCCATCATAATGGGCAATCGGAATACGAATGACTTGACCTTTTTGAAGATTTTGAGTGAAGGGCGTGTCTGTCCGCTCTACGCGCAGATAAACAAACTCACAAATAAACTTTAACCCGGCATTAGGCAATAACGCACCAGGCAATAAACCACTTTCTAATAGAATCTGAAAGCCATTGCAGATACCTATCACCAACCCACCCTGTTCTGCAAAAGCTTTGACCGCTTGCATAATGGGAGAAAGTTTGGCAATGGCACCACAGCGCAAATAATCACCGTAGCTAAAACCACCTGGAACGACTATGGCATCGCACCCCTGGAGATCATCAGACTGATGCCACAACTCTACGACTTCTTGTTTCAGTACTTCATGCAACACATGCACACAATCTTGATCGCAATTGGATCCTGGAAAAACGACTACGCCCCATTTCATGATTGAGTCGCCGTCGCCTCAATATCTATGCGGTAATCTTCAATTACAGGATTACTCAAAAGCTTCTCACACATCTTCTCCACATCGGCCTTAGCCGCTGCTGCATCGGTGTGATCCAGATCGATTTCGATGTACTTGCCCACTCGCACCTCATGGACATTGCCGAAACCCAACGAGTCGAGTCCCCCTTTAACCGTCTTGCCCTGCACATCTAGCAATCCGTGTTTTAGCTTTATATAGATTTTTGCTTGCATGTTATCCCACTACTCGCTTGAGCATTTCTTGATAAGCCGATTCAACATCCCCTAGGTCACGACGAAAACGGTCTTTGTCCAATTTACGGCGCGTGCCATGCTCCCAAAAACGACAGGTATCTGGCGAAATTTCATCGGCCAACAGGATCTGCCCATCATAGCGACCAAACTCTAATTTAAAGTCCACCAAATCAATTTTGCGCTCAGCAAAATACGCCTTTAGAAAATCATTCACTTGAATCGATAACTTTTTAATCAGCGCCAACTCTTCAACCGTTGCTGCCTTCAATGCGTACAGAATGTGATCATCATTAATCAAAGGATCATCCAACTCATCACTCTTGTAATGCCACTCAAAAACAGGCGGATTCAAAACAATACCTTCTTCAATTCCTAGAGTCCGGCAGATGCCCCCAGCGGTAATGTTGCGCATCGTCACTTCAAGCGGCACAATCTCGACATGCTTAATGAGCATTTCACGGTCAGACAGCTGTTCAATGAAATGCGTCGGCACCCCTTCTTTTTCAAGTAACTGAAACAAATGAGATGCGATTTGATTGTTCACCGAACCCTTATCTAAAATGCTACCGCGCTTTTTGGCATTATCAGCCGTTGCATCATCCTTAAAATATTGAATGACCTGCTTAGGATCATCGGTTGCATAAACAATCTTGGCCTTGCCTTCGTAGAGTTGTTTACCTTTAGTCATTTGCATCCTACTTGTCCTTATTTGCTGTATTGAGGGGGTACTGGCGTTGGGATTGCCTCGGCCTTATCGAGTGCATACGCCCATTCGTGATCGTCATGTATTTTAAATGGTAACAATTCAACCACTAAATCTAAAGGCACCCATAAATAGGGTGGCGCTTTTAATAACCGCTTGTCTTCAACGCGGTGATAACCTTCTTTTTCGATTCGCACACGGTATGACCCATAAAATACCGGATCAAATGTCACAGGCGTTTCCCCTTTTTTCTCATCCTGAAAATACACTGTCGCGCCTGGTGGGTCTGATTTGATCGTAAGAGATCGACTCAAACAACCCGATGAAAACACTAACGTTGCCATCACCAAAACCAAACTGAACGACCCTGTGTGCTTTAGCATCAACTACAGCCCCACTCGTTTGAAGATCGTGTCGATGTGTTTTAAGTGGTTCTTTGGATCTAATATTTTTTTCAATTCTTCTGGCGATAAGTACTTCCCAATTTCTTCATCATCCACCAGCATATCTATCAACTCGCCATTTTCATGCCAAGCTTTAAGTGCACAGCGCTGCACCATTTCATATGCTTTAGTGCGCGTTAAACCCTGCTTCATCAAAGCCAACAGCACTTGCCCAGAATAAACCACACCACCTGTACTGTTTAAATTGGCTTTCATCCGATCTTTGTGCACAACGAGACCCGACATAATACGCGTCATACTGCGCAGCATATTGTTCAAAATAATGGTAGAGTCCGGCAAAATAACGCGCTCAACTGATGAGTGGCTGATATCCCGCTCATGCCACAAAGCCACATTCTCCAGTGCTGCCATGGCATTTCCTCGTAACACACGACTCAACCCTGTCACCCGCTCGCAGGTTATCGGATTCTTTTTGTGTGGCATCGCAGAGGAACCTTTTTGGCCCTTACCGAATGGCTCTTCTGCCTCTCGCACTTCACTGCGTTGCAAGTGACGAATCTCAACAGCTAGTTTTTCAAGACTCGCGCCAATTAACGCAATCGTATTGAGGTAGGCTGCATGTCGTTCACGTTGAATCACCTGAGTGGCAATCGGTGCAGGTTTGATGCCTAACTTACGGCAGACCGCTCGTTCAATATTGGGCGGCAAACTGGCAAAAGTGCCGACTGCACCTGAAATACTACCCACACTGATTTCTACTAAAGCATCCTTGAGGCGTTGCTCATGGCGCTTGAACTCATCATAAAATACCGCTAGCTTCATCCCAAAAGTCGTCGGCTCTGCATGCACGCCATGGGTACGCCCAATCGTTAAGGTTTTGCGGTGTTTGCGAGCTTGTGAGGCTAAAGCTTTGTTGAACGTTTTGAGGTCATCAATGAGAATTAAGGTGGCCTGTTTCATTAAATAGCCAAGTGCTGTATCGAGTACATCACTTGAGGTCAAACCAAAGTGAAGATATCGGCCGTATTGAGGCACCTGCTCTTCAATTGATTCAATGAAGGCAATCACATCATGATTGGTGCGTTTTTCAATCGCATTAATGCGCTTAACGTTGATTTTGGCTTTTTTACGCACTGCCGGGGCGGCCGACTTAGGCACCATGCCAATAGCACCCTGTGCTTCTAGCACACACAATTCTACTTCAAGCATGGCTTCAAAACGGGCTTGTTCGGTCCTAAGAGCACCCATATCTGCTGAGGTATAACGAGGAATCATCGATGCTGTCCTATCGACTTCGGCGGGTTGAAGTGGAGTTCTGAAATTGGACGG
>JAJDCC010000023.1 GCA_029261015.1 Candidatus Omnitrophota bacterium
CCATCATGGCCCTCGCGGATCGGGTCGCCGAGAGGGTCCGCGAGAGGGCCGGAGAGCTGGTGCCTTCGTGAGCATCTCAAGCGGCGTGTAAATAGGCTTTCCGGTCAGTGCATTTTTTTCTTGTTGCAGGGCATCGATCAAGTCAACGGATGACTCATCGGCGTCCTGCCCCACATTGTAAGCAATGGCCAATGTACTGACCAAAACCTCACGTGCAGCAAAAGAACCAATGAGCCCAATCCCAATCTTCCAATCAAAACCCAGTGGCTTAATGATGGGTTCAATGACTTTACCCGCACGCCCAGCAAAACTATGACGCAAAGCGTCACCAGATGCTTCATTATCCAGTGCAGACAAACGTTCTTCAAGTAGTGCCCCATCATAAGTTTGACTGGCCATCGCTTTTAGCTGATCATAGCGCTGTTCAATGGAAGGGTCTTTGGGGTAACTGACTAAAGCCCACAACACAATCGACATGCAGAAAATAATGGTTCCTGCTCGATATAGAAATTCTTTCCCCCGATCCCACATTGTCATCAAAACTGTCTTCAGATTTGGCACACGGTAAGGAGGAAGTTCAAAGACAAAAGGCGTGCGATTGCCTTTTAAAAAAGTACCTCTAAAAAGAGCAGCCATCCCCAAACAAGCCACAATACTCAGAAAATACATGGCTAAGAGGGTTATCCCTTTAAGGTCAAACCCTGCAAATACAGGGACTGCCGGAATAAATGCCCCAATCATCAGCGCATACACAGGTAACCGTGCGCTACAGCTAATGAGAGGAGCCACTAATATGGTGGCCAAACGATCATTCTTATCCTGAATAGTCCGTGTTGCTAAAATTCCAGGAATAGCACAGGCAAAACAGCTCAACAAAGGCAGAAAAGCTTTGCCATTCAGACCGACTTTTTTCATCAAACGATCTAACACAAAAGCAGCACGCGCCATGTATCCAAAATCTTCAAATAAAGCAATGAAGAAGAATAAAATAAAAATCTGGGGCAAAAAGATCACCACATTACCCACACCAGCAATCATGCCATCCACAACCAAACTCTGCAGCACACCTTCAGGCATAATCCCTGAGACCCCACTGCCTAACGCATCAACACCAGCGGCAATCCAATCCATAGGGACTGACGCCCAACTGAAAATAGATTGAAAAACCAAAGCCATGATTCCAATAAAACTCGCAAGTCCCCAAATTTTATGCGTAAAAACGTAGTCCAGCCGATCCGACCAAGTTTCTTTTTTAAGGGTTTGTCGCGAAACACTTTTTTGGCACAGCAGGTCAATAGCTGCGTAACGTTGTGTGGTTTCTAATGTACGCCAAGATATGGACTGTTCCTGCAAGGTTTCACGCGAGCGAGCAACAGCATGTCGCAGAGGATCACTATCTGCACTTTGAAACAAAGGCCCTCTAAAACCATGATCGGTCAATAACCGTAACGCCTCACCTTGCACCGCTTCTTTGCGCTGAGGCAATAATGGCCCAATCATGGCACTGATTGCATACAGCTCCTCTTTAACTGACTGTGGCAATTCAAGCGCTAATGTTTTAGGGATATGCAATGCCGGTTCAGCCAACACTTTCTCAATACAATCTTTAAGCAATTGTATGCCTTCTCCACGTGCTGCAACTGTAGGAATGCATTGAACTCCCAGGCTCTGTTCCAGAGATTTCAAGCGTATAGTCAAACCACTCTCTTGTGCCAAATCCCACATATTCAGAGCCATAATGACTGGAATGCCGATTTCAATGACCTGGGAAGCTAAATACAAATTGCGTTCCAAGTTATTGGCATCTATAACCAGCACAATGGCATCGGGTTTAGGGGTATCGATCTGATCTCCCAACAATACATTGTGCACCACATCTTCATCTAAGGACTTCGGCAGCAAACTATAAGTGCCTGGCAAATCGATCACCGTAACCGCTGTCCCATCAGTTAATTTTAAAGTACCTGTTTTTTTGGCAACAGTGACTCCAGGGTAGTTTGCTGTGGCTTGACGCATACCGGTTAGGGCATTAAAGAGAGTCGTTTTACCGACATTAGGATTACCAAGTAGAACGATTTCTTTCATTAATTCACAACATTTCTAGAAATGAGGATTTCAGATGCGTCTTTGCGACGTAGAGAAAGGTGATAACCTCTTACAATGAGTTCCATGGGATCGCCGAATGGGGCCAATCGCTTGACCTCAATCAGTGTGCCTTCAACAAGCCCTAATTCGCATAATCGTTGATGCACCTCAGCATCTCCACGATACCCACGAACAATGCCTTGCTCTCCTGGTTTTAACTCACCCAGAGATAAACCGTCTGTCTGTCCGGTCATGACTTGCGACATTTTTTACAAATACCTACGAGTTGATGGCAATGATGCTGCAGCTCAAATTCGAATTGCCTGGCAACATCTTCTTGCAGTGCCTCTATTTTGGGATCAACAAATTCTTCAACCTTGCCACACTGACTGCATAACAAGTGGTCATGATGCGGCTTACCTTCATCGACCTCATAAATCGTTTCCCGCCCCGCTCGAAAACTCTGGCGCACCACGCCCGCTTCAAGTAATAAAGGTAAATTGCGGTACACAGTATCTCGGGAAATGGCATAACCTGATTCTTTGAGGCGATGCACAAGGGTATCCACCGTAAAATGGCCCTTCTGAGCACGCACGCCATCATAGAGCTGTTGCCGCTCCTTGGTGACACGCAGATTACTCTTAGCCAGATAGGATTCGAAAGCGTCAGTAGTCGTCATCAGTCCTCTTATTGCAATTCAGTCTTAATAGGAATTATACCCGTGGCTTTCGGTTTGGTCAAATCGGGGATTTTAAGGGAGTCGCTTATGGACACCATCGCAAAACGGAGCCTTAGCCGTCTTCTTACAACCGCACCAAGCCACAGTTTTCTTCTCGGATACTTTCTCGATCAAAGGCTTAAAGTCAGTCGTTTTGTGCGCCCCATCACAATAAGGTTGCTTACTGGATAGACCACACGAGCACCAGGCATAGGTGCCCGGCTCTATCTCCATCACATACGGTTTCTTTTGCACCATTTTAGGTTCAGTCATTTTTCACTCATTATTCCGTTTGTTAGAAGGCTGCCAAAGCTCTACTTTATTGCCTTCAGGATCAATAAACCAGCCAAAAACACCAAAATCTTCTGCTCGACGCTCATCGAATACTTGCGCACCACCACTCTGAACCTGCTTCAAAGAGGCTTCTAAATCATCTACCACAAAATTGAGCATGACCGCCTGCTCATCTGGAAAATAGGTGGTGTCTCGCCGAAAGGTTGCCCACAGCGAAAAAGCCTCTTTTGGCATTTGTTGTGGCTTAAAGAGTGCAGCAAAATCAGAATCCATAGGCATTCCTAGCCATTTTTCATACCAATGCGCCAGAGCATGAGGATGTTTGCACCTAATAAAAACGCCTCCGATACCCAGAACTTTAGCCATGATCTTTCCTTTTTTTCTTAATGAGAGGTTTGGGCGGTAAGCTCTCCACAAAACCTAAAGCCACAGAGACCCATTTTTTCAGCGCAGCGGTTGTTTTAAGCCCTTCTGGAGATACACACACCATCCCGGTCAAGGGTTTGCCAGTGAAATCAAAAGGACGGACATATTTCTTTTTGAGTAATTCAGGATAGAGTACAGGACCAATGCGCAATATCAAAGCGTCCTTTAGAACACCACAACACATATGCCCATTGACCATAATCGCAAAACCACCAAACATTTTTTGGGAGCGGACTTGCGGTTGATCTGCGAGTAGGTTCCAGATTTTCGCTGCTAAATCTTGGTCGAATGCCATATCACCCTCTTCACTGCATCACCAATGAAAAGGTATTTTAGCATAGCACTACGGGGCCGGCTGGTAATTACACCAGGGGTCTTCAGCAAGAGCATCCCCGGTTAGAGCATAAGAACGAGCTCGTGATCCTCCACAAATTTCTCGATACTCACAAATCCCACAGCGCCCTTTCAAACCCCGAGTATTCCTCAACAACTGAAACAGTGGAGATTCACGATAGAGCTTGGTCAGTTCACACTCACGGACATTACCTACAGACACAGGTAAAAAACCACTCGGAAACACTTCGCCCTGATGGGAAATAAACACATACCCTTTGCCAGCGTTCACGCCTTGAGGCGCTCGTCCAATACTTCCTTGAGGTCCCATCGGCTGATGCAACAAAGGATTGATGCCTGGGTTTTGTTGCTGGAGGTAATACCTCCGGAAATGAGGGCCTTCAGTAACTTTTACAATAAACCTTTTCTGCGCAGCAACGGGATACAATTTCGCAAATACAGCCTCACACTGATCTGCCGTCAGTCCTTCAATCTCAGCGCCTCGTCCCACTGGAACTAAAAAGAAAACTTCCCAAAAAACCACATCCAAGCCACTGACCAAATTAATAAGCGCATCCACTTCATCAAAATTGTGTTGCGTCATCACACTATTTATTTGTACAGGAAGATCCAACTCATGTGCCCACTGCACAGCTTGAAGGGTTTTAGCAAAAGCCCCGGGAACTTGGCGAAACCGATCATGTCCTTCAGGACTGCTTGAATCCAAACTGAAAGCGACCTGATCCACACCCGCCTCTTTAAGCTGCACAAGTTGTTCACAACACAAGGAAGGGCTCGCTGCTGGAATAGTCCCCATCCTCAAACCTAATGATTTTCCATGTCGAATGAATTCTGGAAGCGCTTTACGTTTTAATGGATCGCCTCCACTCAAAACCATAACACGAGTGCCTAATTCAGCCACTTGTTCGATCAAACGAAACCCTTCTGCATCGGACAGCTCTCCAGGTAATGGATTAGGCTGTGCACTGGCACGACAATGCACACAAGCCAAATCGCATGCTTGTGTGATTTCCCAAATAGCAATGAATGGACTCAAGTTAAAGTTGATGAAGCACCTCATTGTTTAAAGCGTTATTTTTTAAAATCGTTTGCATCGCCTGAGAAAATTGAGCGATTTCATCGAGTTGCGTGAAATATCCAGGACTGATCCTCAATGTCCCTTGGGGAAAAGTCCCTAAACAGCGATGGGCATCAGGGGCACAGTGCAGGCCCGCCCGAACAGCAATATCGAACTCTGCGTCTAACTCTGCTGCCAATTCGCAAGGCGGCCTTTTTCCACAACTCAACGAAAAGACCCCCACCCTCTGACTGGGGTCTTTGGGACCGCACAGCTTGACTTCATTCCATTCGGAAATGCATCTTAATAAAGTCTTCATGACCTCAACTTTATGCTGCCGCACTTTTTTGATGCTCAAGTCTTTAATGAACCGTAAGGACTGGGCCCATAAAGCCATTCCCCAGGTATTTGGCGATCCTGCTTCCAAATAATAGGGAAATTGTTTAGGCTGCAGAAGATCTTCTGAAAAAACACCCGTTCCTCCTTCACGCCAAGGTGTCAATTTCACCCGTGGACCAACATAAAGGGCTCCAGTTCCCTGTGGGCCCATTAACCCTTTATGACCAGGTATCGCAAGTAAATCAATTGCAGAACGCTCTACACTCAATGGATAGCTTCCTGCTGTTTGTGCAGCATCGACTAGAAAGACTGCCTGGGTATTCCTTACCGCTTCACCTACCCGATCAATATCCTGCAAGGTTCCACTGACATTAGAGGCGTGGGCCATCACCACCAACCGCGTATTTGGCCGCATGGAATGAATGATGACTTGAGGATCAACCCAACCTTCGGGAGTAGCCATCACACGCGTAACGCGGATTCTGCCGTCGGCCTCTAGCTGGTTCAGCGGCCTTCTTACAGAATTGTGCTCCATCAGCGTAGTCACCACATGATCCCCAGCCTGACAAACACCTTTGATGGCCATATTCAACGCATCAGTCGCATTGAAGGTCAAAATGATGCGATTAGCGTCCTCTATAGCCAACAAATCCGCTAATAACTGCCTGACTTCTCGTATGATTGCCTCTGCCTTACGGGCCATGCCATAGCTACCTCTCCCTGGACACGCCCCATATTCCTTCAATACCTCCGCCATTTGGCCATAAATGGCCTCCGGTTTAGGAAAGGATGTTGCAGCATTATCCAGATATAAGGGCTTATTTTTCACTAATATCTCACAAGTTTGATTACAGGCTCTCAACGCTTACTATCCAAGCATCATTTGACGGTTTTGGGGATGACGAATATCATTGATTTGTGGCAAAATCCTGCTAATCTACCAGAGAAATGTATCCTTTTGAAACCTTAGGAGAAATATGGAAACCTTAGCGATTCGCAAAAATGACACGACGAACATTCTGTTCTTCACTTTCACTACTCTGACAGCAGTGATCGGAATTCCTTGGTATGTTATGACACAAGGGGTCTCCACAGCAGAATGGTTGCTCACTTTTTTCTTTGTGGCCGCAACAGGGCTCAGCATCACAGTGGGATACCACCGTTTATTTGCACATAGAGCTTTTCAAGCCCACCCCATCGTCAATTTTCTCTGCTTATTTTTTGGAGCTGCCTCTTTTGAGCAATCCGCTTTAGAATGGACATCACAACACAGAGATCATCACCGGTACGTGGATACGCCTAAAGATCCCTACAACATTAAGCAAGGTTTTTGGTACGCACATATCGGGTGGATTTTGTTTTGGGAGTATCCTACGGACTATTCCAATGTGAAAGATTTGGCCCAAGATCCGATGATTGCCAATCAAAAAAAATACTATAAACTTTGGGCGATAGGCTCAGGCGTTATTTTACCTGTATTAATTGGCGCTATGATGGGCCACGCACTGGGTGCGTTTTTATTGGCCGTAGTAGGTCGGTTGACTCTAGTGCATCATTCTACATTCTCTATCAACTCTGTTTGCCACATGTTTGGTAAAGCCACCTACGACATTGAAGCCTCCGCAAGAGATCATTGGCTAGTGGCTTTCTTGACCAACGGCGAAGGTTACCACAATTTTCACCATCGATTTGCAAGTGACTATCGTAATGGTATTCGTTGGTATCAATGGGATCCTAGTAAGTGGATCATTGCTTTATTAGCTAAAGTAGGTCTTGCTAAAAAGTTGTACCGCACGCCTCAACACATGATATTAGCTGCTGAAACACAAGCAGAACATGCTCGCGTCAAGCGTGCGTTAAGCAAACAAACCAACCAAGAAGTAGAGAGTTTACTTCAAACCGTACAGACCCGTTATACGCAACTTAAGAATGCTCTCTATGAATGGGAGCGATGGGATAAGGAATACATTAAACTGCGCGAGAAACTTGCCGAATCGGCCCATCAGGTCACTGAGATGAAAGAAAAAATGCTGCGACACAAAGCCCAGTTTCTTGAAGCGCGTAAACTTTGGATCGAGTACATCAACTCTCACCCACTAATCCCTGCGAGTGCACAGATTGCCTAATTAGGGATATAGTTGACTTTTTTTCCAGGTTGCCCCAATGAGCTCATAGTTTATACGTGAGCTCATTCTGTATCTGCCTGCTGTCCAGAATTCGATTCGTTTAGGCACTAATCGAAACCCTGTCCAATAGTTTGGTCTAGGAACTTCCTTACCTAAACATTGCACCATAAGTCTCATCAGCTGACTGTTTAAACCTCTATCGTGTGCTTTGATTTCTTGAGACTGCTTCGATACCATCGAAGCTAGTTGATTCATTCTAGGACGTGACTGCCAATAAGTATTTGCTTCTGCATCGGGTACCTGTACCACATGCCCTTGAACTCTCACCTGCTCCATCAAAGGGTCCCAAAAAAAACACAATGCCGCATTGGGATTATGCATCAAATCACGGCCTTTGGCACTTGTCAGATTCGTGTAGAAAACAAAACCTTCTTTGCTGATTGTTTTTAACAACACAGTTCGCGCAGAAGGATAACCCAAAGCATCTACCGTAGCTAATGTCATGGCCGTAGGCTCATTTAGATTCGCTTTGCGGGCTCTCTCAAAAACGCCCTCAAATCGCGCTAATGCTTCTTCATATAAGTCCATTGAGCTAACCTAACGGGAATGGGTTTTTGAAACTATGACTTAAATCACGTATCGGATGCCTCAAGGGCCTGGCAGGTAGGGATTTGTTTGATGAGCTTAGAAAGATAGTTGCCTGCAAAATTCATTTCACCAGCAGCATGAATGCGTTCGGTTTCCCTATGAACAATCACATAATACCCTTTTAGGAATTTCGATCGCGCTGGATGTTGGAAGAGTAACGTCCAGTAGGGTTCGGCACACAAAGGATGTCCATTCAGAACAGGTCGACCACTTATAGAAGAATCATATAATGAAGCACCATAGCTTTGAACCAAATAACGTTTAGCTAACTGCAGAGCACTTTGCTGTGAAAGTGCATAGTTTGGCACCTCACGCTTTGGAGTCGATTGACAACCCATGCATAGGACACACAACAGAATCAGTTTTTTTATTGTATGCATTCTCATGATATCAGTTGACATGTAGAGTCTCTGGGGACTAACTCAACGGGTAAGACGGTTTGTTTCCCATAGAAACCCTTTTCTTCGCCTGATAAAACTTTTATAAGTTTATTGACTGCTGTATGGGCTTGCGCATAGACAGGAGTCTGAACAGTGCTCAATGTTGGCGTGATTTCCTTCCCTATAGGGTCATTATCATACCCGATTAAGGAATAATCTCTAGGACATATCCATCCTTTTTTACTCAACGCTTGCATCACCTCTATTGCCATGAAGTCTGCGACAGCAAATACGGCAGTCACTTCTTTTTGAATTTGAAGGATTTTCTCTGCGGCCAAATCTGCATCGAATTCTTTCTCACCGCCATAAATTTCATGAACAGTATAGTCCGAGCCATTTGCACGCATCCACTGCTTGAAACCTTTAATTCTCAACTTGCTGTCACTGGAATATTGACTTCCACTCAGCACGGCTATGTGACGATGGCCTAAATGATACAAATGCTCAGCGACCAACGCCCCACCTTGAGCATTGTCAGAACAAATGAAATGGGCCTTCACGCCAGCTTCATAATCCCCCACGCCCACACAGGGAATGCCCATTTTTTCAAATGCCTGGTTTCCAGAGAAAAAACATCCCCAATGTGTCATGATCAAACCATCAACACCTTCCCCAGAACGAAAGTTGTAGTTATCCCATTCATCGGTATCTGTTTTGAGCATGATCAATTTAAAACCATAATCTGTATCCATCAACGCATCCGCAACACCAGAAAGAACCTGTGTGTGGAAAGCACTAGAGAAAACCCCTTTAAAATGAGCCATAACGACCCCAACAGTGTGGTATTGCGTGCTCCCTAAGTTACGGGCTGCCAGATTAGGGGTATAGCCATATTGTTTGACAATATTATCGATGTGTTGTCGTGTTTTGACAGCCACTTTATCGCGAGTATGAGCGTTTAAAGCCCTTGAAACTGTGGCTATGGAAACGTCTGCGATCCGGCTAATTTCGTAGATAGTAGGATTCTTGGCATCTTTCATTGTAAGGGCTTTCATTTTAAAGGAGGCCTTTTGGCAGGTCAAGCATTTACTGGAATGTCTTTCTTGGTATAATGCCGCTCATGCCAATAACAAAAATCATCCCCCCAACAAACACTACCTTTTGTCGACGACTACTCAAATGGTACACCCAAAACGCACGCGATTTACCCTGGCGCAGTGAGCCTAGCCTATACAAAACCGTTGTGTCTGAGTTTATGCTTCAACAAACTCAAGTAGATACCGTGCTTCCCTATTTTAGTGCTTGGCTTGAAACCTTCCCTACTTTCGAAGTTTTAGCAAAAGCAGACGAAACTACAGTCATGAAACACTGGGAGGGCTTAGGCTATTATAGTCGAGCTCGCAATCTCCACCGACTAGCCAAACACATTGATCAGTATGGACTCCCTAGTGAAACACGTGAAGCGTGGCTTAAACTTCCCGGGATTGGACCCTACACCTCTGCTGCAATTTTAAGCATTGCTTTGCTAAAACCCATTGCTGTAGTTGATGGAAATGTGATCCGAGTGATCAGTCGCTTACTGGCCATAGAAACTGATTTTCCAGATAATACCGCTGCTATGAAAGCCATAACCCCGCATGCAAATGCATTGATTAATGCTAATCATCCTGGTGATCACAACCAAGCCATGATGGAGTTGGGCGCTACAGTCTGCACACGCAATCCTACATGTGAGAAATGCCCAGTTCAACAACACTGCACCGCTTTTGCCAAAAATCTGCAGCACACACTACCAAACCTCAAACGCAAGAAAATCACTCACAAGAGTGTGAACAGAGCTTGGTTGGTGAGTAACGGAAAAATACTCTTGCATAAAGGTGAGGCTAAAGCAAAACGACTTGCAAATATATATGAACTGCCCTGCTATGAATTGTTAAACAGTGGAAAACCTGAAGGAGAACCTCTAGCTATCAAAAAGCGAGGGATAAGTAATGAGCGTGTGACTGAAACTATTTATCAATACTCACAATCCGTAAATATTGCAGGTGAGTTGGGTAGAGAGTTTGCGTGGGTCAAACTTGAAGAGTTGTCAAAACTCACGCTTTCTGGGCCTCATAAAAAATGGATCGCAGAAATACTAGCAAAATCAAAAATTGCGATTGTGTAAATCGTTTTTGCCATTTTCAATATACTCTTTCACCACTTGGTCACGAGACTTAACAGAAATTGATGTGCTTAGAACTGACGTGAATAAAACCACCGACGCTTGACGCTCTCCGCTTTTTTCCCTGATTTGTAGAATGTCTATCCAACGTCCTTCTTTTGTAGCGTTAAACGCCACTTCAATCAGCTCTGTTTCATTTGCAGCAATGCGAACAGTAGACTCCTCTAATCCCAAAACCGTATAGTATCTTGAGTCGTAGTAGAGAGATACCTTGCCTTCAAACACGCTATCCGAAGTATTTTTGACTTCTACCTGAAAAGTCTGGGGAATGCTATCGGTAAAGGTTATGGGACCGCTAATGTAATCATCAGCATCGAGTTTTTTTCCATCATAGTGAAGCTCAAGCCCTCCCTTTTGACTCGAGAAAGACGCATTACCAGTCAACTTCACCGTCCTCGTTGAAACACCCCTTGAAAAAACCTTGAACTCATTATTGTACTTTCCAAACTTTAATGGGAAAAATTTCACACCAATGGGTTCAGATGTTTCTCCCGCAGCTATTGTCTGATAATAAGTTTCCGCAGGGTGTTCTAATGTGAATGGAAGGTCCAGTTGGAAACCCACAATCTTTGCAGATTTCCAAAGGTGGTGATTCTTAAAACGGACATAATGGATGTCGGCGGTCGTGTCTGTCACCACAGACCCAAAATCTAGAGGTTGAGGTTCAGGCTCGACCTGGCAACCCGCTACCATCAATGCAAGACATACGAACAAACGCCCTAACCCTTTTGTCATAGTGTTGGGTTCAACGTTTATGCTACTGGTTGACGTTTGCGTCCCATGGCGTGGGTAGCATGTCCAAAAAACAGCTCTCCCGCCT
>JAJDCC010000221.1 GCA_029261015.1 Candidatus Omnitrophota bacterium
GGTTTGACGATTCTCAACATTCCTTGCGGTTCGCCCGCCTGCGGTCACTTATCGTTCTGTGCTGTTCGTCATAGTTTTCGAGAAATGCATCAAGCCTAATCTAACAGAACCGAATCTCCCGGATTTATGAGAAATAAGCACCTCCTAGTTCATCTTTCCTTGGTACTTCTATCAATGTAGTCAATTGTGAGAAGCTGTCAAGGTCTAGCTGTTGGCTGTATCAAACTGGTAGCCAGGAGTTGACTGCGAAATCTCTAATTCATCCTCAGACATCTCTGCCTGGATATCGGCAAATAAAGGTGTGCTTAAATAACGCTCGCCCGTATCCGGCAACATACACAACACACGTGCACCCTTAGGGGCTTTAGCGCATATCTGCAAGGCTCCTGCTAGTGTCGCTCCAGCACTGATCCCACAAAAAATGCCTTCTTTTTGAGCCAGTTCTTGAGAATAACGCATGGCATCCACATTGCTAATCGGCAATAGTTGGTCCACTAAGTTCAAATCGACGGCTTCCTCGGTAATGAGCGGGATAAAATCCGGTGTCCATCCCTGCATGGGATGAGAAGTGAAGCTGGAGTGGCTGGGTAAGGACCCGTCATCATTGCGGTCTTGCTTAATGCCACTCCCTAACAACTGAGCCGCCTCAGGTTCACAAACAATGATTTTTGTGTTGGGGCTTTTTTCGCGTAGCACGCGGGCAACCCCTTTTAATGTGCCACCTGTTCCATAGCCTGTCACGAAATAATCAAGCGGGGCATCATCAAAAGAGTCTAAAATTTCTTGGGCTGTTGTACGCGAATGCATGTCGGGATTGGCTTGGTTTTCAAATTGGCGGCATAAAAACCAGCCGTGCTTTTTGGCTAATTCGATGGCTTTGTTTAACATGCCCGTACCTTTTTCAGCAGCAGGAGTGAGGACGACTCTAGCACCCAAAAAGCGCATCAGTTTTCGTCTCTCAACACTGAAGCTCTCGGCCATTGTCAAAACAAGCGGGTATCTTTTTTGCGCGCATACCATGGCAAGTCCAATGCCTGTGTTGCCACTGGTAGCTTCAATGACCGTCATCCCGGGTTTTAATACACCGTCTTTTTCGGCCTGTTCAATGATGCCTAAGGCTAAACGGTCTTTAACAGAGCTCATAGGGTTAAAGGCTTCAACTTTGACATAAAGTTCTGCTTGGGCAGAAGGGATGGTGTTTACTCGAACAACAGGGGTGTTGCCGATGGTTTCGAGAATGTTGTTGTAGCGCTTACCCATGAGTGTGTCTCCTGTTGTCGGGATTAAAGTCCTGAAAAAAATAAAGATAATTCGGCTGCTGCTAATGGCCCCCAGATGATCTGATGGTCTTTAGGTAGCCCTGTTTCTTGCAAAATGGTTTTAGCCTTTTCTAGCACGTCATCACTGGTAGAGTCAAATAGATAGATGGTTTTGATGTCAGGGAAATACGTCCCTTTGATAGATTGGGCCGTTTCTATGTCATGGCCCGACCAGAATTGACCTGTTTCCGGTGATAGAGAGAATTTGCGTGAATAGGTTTGAGGAATTCTATTTTTGGTGCTGTCTATGACAGAGGGGGTTCCCATGGTGAATCTCCTTAATTCTTGTCACCACCCTTAAGGTGGAATCCCAGGCCCTTTAGCGAATCTTTTGCGTGGTCGCAAGTAAGCCTGCTTAACTATCCACGTGTTTCCCAGTGCGGATGAAAATCGAAAAAAAAGCCCCATGTGCGATAGGCCCATGGGGTGTCTGGCGTCTTGCGCCAAGTCATAGACTTTTTAGCACATTTATTATGCGGAGCAATACATCTTCTTCAAATCGCCGCAGTACTTAATTTAGCACTGCGTTTTGGGTGGGTCAACGGATATTTCCCCATTTGAGGGATGCGGGGGTAGAATAAAGCATCAAATGAAAAATCGCATAATTATTGTCAATGATTTGATGCAGCAAGGCTATCGGTATGAATGCACAGAGCCTGTGGGTAAGCATTTTGACCCTGAATTCACACCCGATTTGACACCGGCAGAGATGTTGGCGCTTGGTGTTTTTGGGGGCAAATACATGACCGACTGTGCTGCAGAATTTCCGAAAGCGTGGTTTGCTCGGGCTAAATTATGTCCGGAGAAGCATGACCCTAATCTGAATTTTTTTGGCATCAACGCCAGTCAGCCCCTCTCTGTTTGGATTAAAAAAGATTGGATCTACCCAGAAGATCCTCGTGGATGGTTTCAGTGGTACTGCCGTTACACCCTGGGGCGTCGGATACCGGGTGAAGATCAACGCCAAATTAAACGATGGAAAGCGATGCGCCGTCACATTGCACAGGTAAGAAAAAATTGCTTAAAGGGTGACTTAGACTGCCGTAAAAAGCAGCGCCAAGCCTTACTTCATTGGGCTTATGACAGTCGTCAGTTCTAGTAGAATTATTTTTCACAAGATATCGCACGGCGCGTGAATTTCTGATACACTGCGCCACCACACAAGAAGTGTGTCGGAAGTGAATTCCATGCAAATACTCAATATTGATCTACTTAATTATTAGGAAATATCCATGTATTTTGAAGCTAATCGTAGTGGTTTTGGTGCGCGTAGATTGAACCGCAAAGTTATTTGTGAAGACTGTAAGCAAGCCTGTGAAGTGCCTTATAAGCCTACGAGTGAGATGCCTGCCCTTTGCAGTGAGTGTTTTTCTAAAAACAGGCTACAAGCGCGTCAAATCAATGTCGGACAGGCCACAAACAGTAATTGAAGAAGTATTCAATAGCATTACCTGCGGGGTTGGGGCTTGTCTCAGCCTTGTAGGCCTTGTGGTGCTTGTTGTTTTGGCTGCCTTAGCTGGTGATCCCTGGCGCATCGTAAGCATGAGTGTTTACGGTGCGAGCTTGGTCCTCCTTTTTTTGTCTTCTACGCTATACCATGCCCTGCCCGATAAAGAAGCGAAGCATATTTTTGAAATTCTCGATCACTGCATGATTTATGTGCTGATTGCAGGCACCTATACCCCCTTTGCACTTGTCACCCTTAATGGCGCTTGGGGTTGGAGTATCTTCGGTACGGTTTGGGGTTTAGCTCTTCTGGGCATTGCTTTTAAGATATTCTTCATCAATCGATTTCGTTTGCTGTCACTCGTGGTCTATCTTTTGATGGGGTGGCTTATTGTTGTGGCTTTGCATCCATTGATGCAGAACCTTGCGCCAGCAGGTATTGCCTGGATGCTAGCGGGAGGCCTGATTTATAGCAGTGGGGTCATTTTTTACAGGTGGCACAAGCTGCCTTTCCATCACACCATTTGGCATGGTTTTGTGTTGATGGGGGCATTTTGCCATTATGTGGTGGTTTATCGATACGTGCTGAATGGTTAGATTATCTAGTAGCCTTATTAGATAATAGTAAAAATAATTGAGATAATCTTGACAAACGGCTGTCTTTGAATATATTCTTTTTCATGGAGGTAGCCATGGTAGCCCAAATAGTGGACGACCCAGAGGAGTTCACAATCGATCCCGATAGGCCGGTGTATTCCATGGGGGTCACCAGCGAGTTAGTGGGAGTCCCTCTGTGGACATTAAGGACCCTATACGAACAAGGGATGGTTGGGGCTAATCGCAAGGCAGGAACGACAAGGCTGTACTCCCTAAATGATTTAAAGATGCTCATTAGGATTCGCGCCTTGTTGAAAAAGGGGTTAAACGTGGCAGGAATCAAGTTAGTGATAGGTAGAGAGGACAGTGAGAAGAAGTAAAAAAATTTGATGCCGATTTAGCACTAAAATGCAGTGAGTGCTAAAGCTGGGGGCGCAAAGCAGAGAAAAGAAAGGAGATAAAACAATGACTCTGTTATTACCGCGAACTAGGAATGCTTGGGATCCGCTTACGGGTATTTCTCAACTCCAGAGTGAGATGAACCGCTTGTTTTCGTCATTGGGTGATGGTTGGGAGAATACTCATCGCAATGGCCACAAGGTATGGGCAATTCCCATGGATATTTGGGAAGACCAAGACCATGTGATGTTGAAGGCGGACTTACCCGGTGTCGATAGCAAGGATATAGATGTTTCTGTTACAGGAGACATGCTTTCCATCAGCGTACAACGCATACAAGACACCATCCCCGAAGAACAAATCAACTTGAGAGAACGCACTCATGGTTGGTTACACCGCAAAATTCAACTTCCGCAAGCAGTAGATGTCGACAAGCTTAAAGCGACATACAAACAGGGTGTTCTGGAGTTGAAACTTCCCAAAAGAGAAGAGGCGAAACCCAAACAAATACAGATTGAAGTGAAGTAGCCTCTGCAAACCCCGCCCGAGCGTGGTGCTCGGGCGGAACCATCTGAGTTTTTAAGGGAGGATGATTACGATGTATGCGACAAAGCTTTCGGTTTGCCAAAGAGATGCAGCTCTTGAGACGTATCTTCAAAATCTCATAAAAGAGGAACAATCAAATAGCAAAAAACACAGTGCATCCAAAGACGAGTACCAGCAATACCTCTCTCAAATATCAAACTATACACTTTTGAGCGCAGAAGAAGAACAATGGCTCGCCGGAAGGATTCAAAGCGCTAGGCAAGCAATCAAAGAAGCCGTGATCCATCTTGAGAGTGCGGATATCCTACTAAAAGATTTGATTGAGATGTTGCTGGAGGACCCGTCAAAAAGGGACTGCTACTTGTCCAACGAGGGACAGGTGAGTGCGCATATATACCGTAATCGTTTAGAGTCTGCTTGGATTGAGCTGAAACAAAACCCTAACCCCTCACAATTAAAACAATTAGCTGAGGATTTGGGGCTGACTACTCAAGCATATATTCATATGGGTGAGCACTCACAGAACGAATCTGAAAAACTAAAGAAGCTGGTGGATGAATACGAGTTTTGTTTTCAACAGTTTGTCCAAGCTAACTTGAAATTGGTGGTGAGTGTTGCTCACAAACATTATCGTTCGGGATTAGTGCTGATGGATATGATTCAGGAAGGGAACCTTGGGTTGATTAAGGCCGTCGAGAGGTTTAATCCCGAATTGGGTTTTCGGTTTTCAACATATGCTGTTTGGTGGATACGCAGAGCGATTATGCACAATTTAGTTCGTCAAAATGAAAGCATTCGTGTTCCGGACAATGTGTATCGGAACCGTAAAAAATTGGCTGTAGCGCGTGCTGAATGTGTACAGGAAACAGCAACGGTTCCTACTGAAGAGACTGTGCGTATTCGCTCTGGATTATCTAAGAAAACAGTAAACCGAGTCAATCGCATTCAAGAGAAAGCCTTGTCTTTAGATGCACCGCTAGGAGGTGATCAAGATTCCTCCTACCATGAGATTATGGCAGATTCAGCTCAAGCAAATCCGCAAACGGAGGTTTTTCTCAAGCTGACGCGTGAGGAAATTGATCGTTTGTTTGAGTGTTTGAGTTTGCGTGAGCAAGAAATGTTGCGTCTACGATTTGGTTTGGAAGATGGCGTTCAAAGGACTTTGGAAGAAGTTGGAAAAAAATTTGGCATATCCCGTGAACGTGTGAGGCAAATTGAAGAAAGAGCCATGCGTCGTTTGCGCCATCCCTCTAGGAGTCAACGACTCAGATTATATAAAAAACTTTTAGATGAAAAAGACACAACAGAAAAAGTCTCAAGTTTTTCGATGAATTGAGTAGGAGGGAGACATGCGAAAACTTTTAGTTTTGAGTGCCGTTTTATTCGCAAATGGGTTGTGCTTTACCGAAGCGCTGGCAGACCAATTGCAAACAACTCCAAGGAGCTCTTTATTTCAATCTCCATGGAATACTCGTGATTCTTGGTTCAGTGAAGACCCTTGGGAGCGTATGGAACGCATGCATCAGCAAATGCAATCAATGATGGATGATGTTTTTTCAAATACATTCATGCCAGGATCTTTATGGGACAGGGGCTTTGATTTTGGACCCAGTGTTGAATTTTTCGATCAAGGTGATCACTATGCTTGGATTGTGGCTTTGCCTGGCATTGAAAAGTCTGAGCTTAGAGTGGAAGTCAAAGATCAGCGGCTCATGATAGCTCTTGAACAAAGTGCGTTTACGGAAGAAGATTCACAGGTCAATCAGCACTATTTTGCTCATAGGCAGCACAGTGCATTTCAACAAAGTGTAGGTTTGCCACAGGATGCGGATGTGGCATCTATGGAGATGATTCAAGAAGAGGGCCGTGTGGTGATTCACATGCAGAAGGTAGCGAATGAGTAAAATTCTGGGAGCTTGATTCAGAATTTAAAGATACGCTACCGTGTCTACACGACTTTATGTGTTCGGATTTGAATTAGCGATCTTGTCGTTTCTCTTGTTTCTGTTTTCGCTTTTCTTTGAGTGAGAGCTTGGGGTCTTTTTTCTGAGCGCTTTTCTCTTTGCCTTTATCACGATTTCCCATAATGCGGTCCTTTCTGTGCGGCGATACGGTATGGCAGTAAGTTCACAGTGTAATCAATTTAAGTGCAATAAGGAATAAATTCAATCCTCAAATCGCGTTTCTGCCATGAGTCGCGCCAGGTCTGCTGAAAACCGCAGGGCTGAGTCTTGATGCAAATGGCTCCCATCATCACTATGGTAACTGCCAGTAGGTGCTAGCCAAATGCCTCCCGCATTTTCAAAGCGGCGGACAAAAGCTTCTTCATTAAAACCCATTCGGGTGTGTTCTAAATGCTTCATGTCATCAGTGGCAGGTGGTCGAAAACCATAAACCCTAATTCCTTGTTTGCGCCATTGCTGTATCCGGAGTAATAGGGACTGGATCATGGCTTCAGACACGGTTCCATCGGAGCCTCGTTTATCAACAATGCCATTATAAATCCAGAGGCCTTTGGCAGGGTCTTCAGGGATTTGTTGTGCGGCTACCCAGCCATTTTCATAATAGACATGATGGTGTCCGGGATGAACAGAACGAAACAGATTGAGGATATGTTGTATGTCGATGGCGGCAAAAGGATTGAGGAATGGGCCTAGATAAGCCAGCTCATACAATTCTATTTTGCGCTTACGTTGATATTCTAAAAATTCACTGACCTTAGCCGAATGAGGCGTGAGCGACAAAGGGGACACACCTAAAACAATAGTGGGCTGTGCACTTTCAG
>JAJDCC010000222.1 GCA_029261015.1 Candidatus Omnitrophota bacterium
AAAGCCAAAACGGATAAGCCCGCTGAGAATGTTGTTCGTTTTATAGAAACTCTGGATCAGTTTGCTTTTGCAGATGAGTTGCGGCAGAGTTCAATTTTTCCTCAAGATGTTCAAGGCGAATGGCAAAAAGCTTTAAAAGCAGTATTGTCTGAAGAAGGATTGAACTACGCAGCCTTGCCTAAGGGGTTATTGCTTTTCCATCAGTCCGGTGGAGAAAAAAGGACAGCGGCAGAAGAACATTGTGCAGAAGCGACCCATTACATCAAGGATGCTCAAGGCAAGTGTCGACTGCATTTTACCGTCTCCCCTGAACACCAAGCTTTATTTGAACTGTTATTTGAGCCGTTGATTGCATTTTATGCGCATAAGGCGCAGTCACAATTGGACATTTCTTTTTCAGTGCAGGATCCTGCTACGGATACTTTAGCGATCGATAGCAGCAATCACCCTTATCGCCAGGCAGATGGTTCGTTGTTATTGAGGCCGGGAGGGCATGGAGCGCTCATTAAAAATGTGCATGATTTGAATGCAGATATTGTATTCATCAAAAACATTGATAATGTCGTGCCAGATCGCTTGAAACAACCCACTGTGCATTACAAGCAAGTGTTGGGTGGTTTGTTAGTCGAGCTACAAGATGAAATTTTCACACAGATGAATCGTTTGCAGGGAGCCTGTTCAACAGAACAATTAGAAGAAGCGACTCAATTTGTGCAAACACTGGGTGTGCAGTTTGAGGATGCGTTTTATGAGCAGTCTTTGGAAACGCGTCAGGAACAGCTACTGACATTGCTTAACCGTCCAACGCGTGTGTGCGGGGTTGTGAAAAATGTCGGAGAGCCTGGTGGGGGACCTTTTTGGGTGCGTCATCCTGATGGCCGCAGATCACTTCAAATCATTGAAGGGGCCCAAGTGGCAAAAGAGGATGAAGCGCAGCGAGCGTTATTCAACCAGTCGACCCATTTTAACCCGGTAGATATTGTGTGTGCCCTGAAAGATTGGCAGGGTAGGCCCTTTGATTTGAGTCAGTTTATTGATTCCCAGGCGGTCTTCATTGCTCAAAAGTCTCATGAAGGGAGTCCTTTAAAGGCTCTTGAGCGCCCAGGCCTCTGGAACGGAGCCATGGCACATTGGAACACGGTTTTTGTTGAAGTGCCTTTGGAGACCTTCAATCCCGTCAAAACGGTGCTAGATTTGCTGCGCCCGCAGCATCAGGGGTAAAAAAGGGGCACTCCCCTTTTTTCGGGGTGCCGTGCTATAATACCCGACCTTATTATCCACAGATAACAGGAGGATGAATCTATGCGTAAGTTGATGTCTGCACTGAGTTTATGTCTCATCGTGGGAATTGTTGCATGTAATCCGACTGAGGAAGCACAAAGTAGAGAGCCACAAAAAGGAGGCACTGCTGTTTCTATGCCCACACAAGCGACTATTCAGACGACTTTAGGTGTGATTGAAGTTGAGTTGTACCCGAATGAAGTCCCTAAGACGGTAGAGAATTTTGCCAAGTTAGCGAATGATGGATTTTATGATGGCATTATTTTTCACCGCGTTATTCCAAACTTTATGATTCAAACAGGCGATCCTAATGGAAATGGTACTGGTGGTCCGGGTTATAAATTTGCAGATGAATTTCATCCAAGCTTAAAGCACGATCGGCCAGGAGTCCTTTCTATGGCGAACAGTGGGCCCAATACGAATGGGAGTCAGTTCTTCATTACAGTGACACCAACCCCTTGGTTAGATAACAAACATTCAGTCTTTGGTCGTGTGACTAAAGGTATGGATGTTGTAAACAAGATTGTGAACGCAGAGCGTGATGCTCGCGATAAACCGTTGCAAAAAATTGCAATGGAGAAAGTGACAGTTAAGTAAGCATGGACGCATCGAAACTCAGAAATCTCGCTATCATCGCACACGTTGACCACGGTAAAACAACGTTGGTTGATTCAATGCTGCAATACACGCAGTCCGTTTCACAGAAACAGCAGGAAGTATCTGGTTTGATTATGGATTCCATGGATCTAGAGCGTGAGCGTGGAATGACCATTCAAGCCAAAAATGCTTCGCTGAACTACAAAGACCACAAATTCAACTTGGTGGATACTCCGGGCCATGCTGATTTCGGTGGAGAGGTAGAACGGACGTTACGGATGGTAGATGGGGTTTTGCTGTTAATCGATGCTAAAGAAGGTCCGATGCCGCAGACCAAGTTTGTGTTAAAAAAATCCATCGAATTGGGGCATCGCATTATTGTTGTTGTGAATAAAATCGACCGACCGGATGCGCGTATTGAGGAAGTGGTGAATCGGACCTTCGATTTATTTGTTTCTTTAGAAGCAACTGATGAGCAGCTAGATTTTCCGATTGTGTATACCTGTGCTATTGATGGGATTGCTACAATCGATATGGAGAACAAACCTGCCAAAGATCTAGAGCCGCTAATGGACGCGATCGTTGAAACGTTACCGGCACCTACTGTAGATCCTAATGGGCCTTTGCAAATTTTAGTGCTCGCTTTGGCCTATGATACGTATAAAGGCAAAATGGGTATCGGAAAAATCAGTTCAGGTAAAATCCGAAAAGCTCAGCAGTTGACACGTGTGGCTGCAACAGGTGCCAATGAAAATGCCAATGCATTAGCTATTTTGTCTTATCAGGGACTTGAACGTGTTGAGTTAGAAGAGGCGACGGCAGGGGATATCGTTGCCGTTGCAGGTTTCAAAGCAATGGGGATTGGGGATACGATTTGTGCACAAGAGGATCCTCAGCCATTGCCTCCAGTAGTGATTGAACAGCCGACTTTGCGGATGACTTTTTCGGTGAACAAAAGTCCTTTTGCGGGTAAAGAAGGGAAGTTTGTCACATCGCGTGCGCTTCGAGATCGCTTGTACACAGAAGTAGAAACGAATGTGGCGATGCGTATTGAAGATACAGAGAGTCCTGAAGCATTTACAGTGTCAGGCCGCGGTGAATTGCACTTGGCGGTTTTAATTGAGACGATGCGGCGTGAAGGGTATGAGGTAGAAGTGTCTCAACCTGAGGTGGTGTTTCGTACCGAAAATGGGAAAAAACATGAGCCGGTAGAATGGGTGAGTATTGATGTGCCCGAGCAATATCAGGGAGTGATCATAGAAGAAATCGGTAAACGTCGTGGTGATCTCAAAGAAATGGGGCAAATGTCCTCTGGGGATTATCACTTTGAATATCACATGACAACACGTGCGTTGCTGGGACTTAAGCGTATGCTGTTACGCAAGACGCGTGGAACAGTGATTATGCACCATGTGTTTGAAAGCTATCAGCCATTCCTCACTGATTTGCCTCAAGGCGAAGGGCATGGGTCTCTTGTGTCGACACATGATGGAACCACAACAGCCTTTGCTTTGTTTTCTGCTGAAGAGCGCGGCGAATTGTTTATCGGTCCGGGTGTGGATGTGTATCAAGGGATGGTTCTGGGGCAGGCCAGTCGGGATATTGATGTCGACATCAATATCACAAAGACGAAAAAATTGACGAATATGCGTTCATCAACTGGAGATGCTACAGTAGTGTTGACGCCTCCGCGTCCTTTGACTTTAGAACTGGCGATTGAGTATTTAGGCCCTGATGAGTTACTTGAAGTCACACCAGAGTCTTTGCGAATTCGTAAACGGATTGCAGATCCTAAATTACGTATTCGTGCCCAACGTGAAAAGAAAAATGGATAGGAGTTCACCATGTCTGTAGGAATAACCCTTTTCCTGATAGGCTTTGTGATCATGGTGTATCCCCAAATTTTGGTGGCTATGATTGCAGGGACCTTTATGACATTAGGTATTCTGCTCATGTTTATCAGTTGGCGATTTAAAAAGTCGGCACAACAACAAGCCAATTCTCCCTTCATGAATTGGTTCATACGCTATTAAAAATGAAGCCCAAGGTTCTGCTTGTTTATAAAACAGAAACCTACCAACAATATGTGCAGAGAGAGAAAGATGCTCATCTGCTTAAGCTTCTTGCTAAGCGTAATCCCGATGTTTTGAGTCTCAAGCAGGCCGATGTGATACACCGCAAGTCTGTAAAAACGGTCTCCAAAGCACTCAAAAACTATCCTATTCAGTTAGATATTGCTTCTCGTGCTCAAGTGGATAAACTCAAAAAAAAGTATGATTTGATTGTATCGGTTGGGGGCGATGGGACTTTTCTGCAAGCAGCACGGAGTATTC
>JAJDCC010000223.1 GCA_029261015.1 Candidatus Omnitrophota bacterium
AAGAACAATCCATTAAGATTTCAGCGCCTGATAAATTATCCAAAGAAGATATCGAGAAAATGGTTAAAGAAGCGGAGCAATATGCAGAGGATGATAAAAAGCGCAAAGAGCTAGTTGAAGTGCGCAACCAAGCAGACCAATTGGTATATGCAACGCAAAAGAGCTTAACTGATTTTGGTGATAAAATTGAAGCTTCCGAGAAAGAGAATATTGAGAAGCAAATTACCGAAACACAGGAAGCTTTAAAGACGGATGATGCTGATAAAATTAAAGCGGCTATGGAGGCACTAAGTAAAGTGTCCCATAAACTTGCTGAAGAAGCTTATAAGAAAGCCCAAGCAGAGCAACCTAACCCGCAAGAAGGGCAAGCAGCGGATGCCACTGGTGGTAATGAACAAGCTTCAGCTAGCAAGCAAGACGATGTTGTGGATGCAGAGTTTAAAGCTGAGGATGACAAGTGACCTCTACGCGTGACTACTATGAAATCTTAGGCATCAGCAAAGGAGCATCTGCGGCTGAGATCAAGAAAGCTTATCGCCAACTGGCGATGAAGCATCATCCTGATCGTGTAGAAGAAGCTCAGAAGAAAGAAGCTGAAGAGAAGTTTAAAGAAATTTCTGAGGCTTATGCGGTGCTTTCGGATGAGAAGAAGCGCGGTATCTACGATCAGTATGGGCATGCTGGATTTGATCAGCGTTATTCCACAGAAGATATCTTTCGTAACGCCGATTTCAACAGTGTCTTTGAAGACATGGGATTCGGTGGTGGAATATTCGATGATCTCTTTGGAGGCATGTTTGGCGGTGGCGGAGGGCGTTCACGCTCTGGTGGTCGCGGTGCTGACTTGCAATATGCAATGCGTATCAGCTTTTTGGAAGCCGCTGAAGGCATTAAAAAAGAAATCGAAATCCCTCGTCGTGAGTTGTGTGAGGCGTGTCAAGGACAAGGGGGCGACCGATCAACCTGTCAGCAATGTCATGGTGCCGGTCAAGTGCGTCAACAAGCTGGTTTTATGGTTTTAGCTCGTCCCTGCGGCTCATGTGGAGGTGCTGGCAGTCAGGTGGTCAAGGCTTGTACTACTTGCCAAGGAGAAGGAAAAAAGCAAGTCAAACGCAAAATAGAAGTCAAAATTCCGGCTGGTATTGAATCTGGAATGCGACTGCGTTTGAGCGGTGAAGGTGAAGGTGGGCAGCGCGGCCGCGGTGATTTGTATGTTGTGGTTGAAGTAGAGTCGCATGAGTTTTTTCAGCGCGAAGGGTCCATTCTGTTTATTGACTATCCGATCAACATGGCTCAGGCTGCTTTAGGTGCTGAAATTGTTGTGCCTACATTGCAGGGTAAAGCTTCAATGAAAGTGCCCGCAGGGACACAAAGCGCCACTAATTTTCGCTTAAGAGGCAAAGGGTTACCTGATGTGCATGGTGGACCTAAAGGCGATATGATTGTGAGGGTCGTGGTTGAGACTCCTAAAAACCTTACAGGCAAGCAGCGCAAGTTGCTGGAGGAAATGGCTGAGGCTTTTGGGGAGAGTGTTTATCCATCGCATAAATCCTTTTTAAAAAAAGTGAAGGGTTTCTTTAAGAAATAAGATGCCAACTTACGAATATCAATGTGATCAGTGCCAGCAAGTCCATGAAGTGTTTCAGTCAATGACCGCGGAGCCTATTAAGAAATGCCTTGATGAAGGGTGTCGGGGTAAGGTGAAGCGGTTGATGGGTACAGGTGCAGGCTTCCTTTTTAAAGGCAGTGGGTTTTACATCACTGATAACCGCAGTAAAAATTACACTGATGGGAAAAAGAAGGCAGAGGATTCGGTTAAAGCAGATAAAACAAAGGATAAACCTGTGTCTACGACTGAATCGAAAAAAAATAATGACAAGTAGTCTGCTACAAAGAAGTAGCAGATTCTTTTTTTGGGCATACCTTCTTGTGATTCTTTATGTTTCAACCATGCCTAGTGTAGGCGGCCCATCCATACACAATATCGATAAAGTGGCACATTTCATTGAGTATGGGCTGTTTTCTATTTTATGGGTACTCAGTTTTGGGCAGAAAGTCCCCTTAGCGTGGTCTGCACGGATGAGCTGTCTCGTCTTAGCTTTTTGTTATGGCGCCACCATTGAAGGGATTCAATATTTATTGCCATGGAGATCAGCAGAGTTTGCAGATGCTTTGATGAATCTATTAGGCGCGATTGCTGGATGGTTTTTTATTGAAAATGTATTGATATTTCGAAATAAACGACAAATAGAACACTCATGAGTCATAAGCATACTTTAACCGAAGAGTTCACTCAGCATTTTCCATACACGCTCATGGGAACATTCATTGCCATGGGTGTTGTGTGGTGGTTTTCTCAGGGATTTATTGTGTCGGGTGATATAGAAAAATTTCATCAGAAATCGGATTCGTTATTTCACTTGCTGCATCCTCTACATGTCTGTATGAGTGCTATTGCAACGACAGCATTGTCACTGAAGTATTTGAGTAAGTTTAAAGCCATTATTATGGGGATATTGGGTACAGCCATTCCGTGTGGCTTGAGTGATTACTTTTTTCCTTATATTGGAGGGAAAATTTTGGGTCAGAGTATGCATTTGCATGTTTGCATTCTAGAAGATCCACAACTTTTTTTTCCGTTTCTTGTGATTGGTATTTTGGGTGGTCTCTGGGCTGAAGAGAAGTTGACTCATTCGCATTTGTTGTCACATGGTGCGCATGTTTTTATCAGTTCAGGAGCGTCCCTTTTATACTGCATGTCATTTGGTTTTACGATTTGGCTAAAAGATGTACGGTATGTTTTTCCGGCATTTTTGATTATTGTTTTGGCTGTATGGATTCCGTGCTGTTTGAGCGATATCGCTCTTCCAGTAGCAACACATAAACACACTAAGGAGTAATTGATGGTTAAGGTAAAACCTTTTCGCGCTTTGCGCTATGATTCAGAAAAAACAAAGGGACTCACAGCCGTTCTGGCACCGCCCTATGATGTGATCACCGCTGAGCAACAGGAAGCATTGTATGAAGCTTCTCCTTACAACATGGTTCGACTGGAGTTAGGAAAAGAGTTTGACTCAGATAACGATCAAGACAACAGGTACACGCGTGCTACTGCTGATTTTCAGAAATGGATCGACAGTGGTATTTTTAAGCAGGAAGAACAGGATGCTGTGTATGTGATTCGACAAAAATTCTCCTATAACGGTGTGGAGCAGGCGCGCATTGCAGTCACTGCAGTCATGGAATTTCCAGAAGATGGTTCATTAACCGATAGTGTTTATCCGCATGAAAATACTTTATCAGGACCTAAGGCAGACCGAACCAAACTGTTGCAAGCAATTCCTGCTAATTTAAGCCCAATTTTTTGTGTCTATCCAGATAAAGGGGCCACGGTACAAAAGCGCTTAGAGAAAGTCGTTCAAGGGGTGCCTTCTGAAACAGCTGACTTAGGCGATCAAACGGTTGAAATGTGGGTTGTGACGGATAAGGAGTTCATTGAAGTCTTTCAATCACAGTTATCCGATACAGGGGTTTTAATTGCTGATGGTCATCATCGTTTTTCGGTAGCTCACGCAAACCGTGCTCAGTATGGCGGAGTGATGGCGAGTTTTGTTTCGATGGAGGATTCTGGTTTAGTGGTATGGCCCATTCATCGTGTGATTGATTTGGAAGGACAGGTTAACTGGGACGATGTTAAGCAGTTCTGTGATTTGCAAGAGGTTCCTGATCTGGATGTGGCTTTGCAGTGGCTCAAGTCCCAACAAGGCATTGGTCACCTGGCTGTCAGTGATGGCAAAAAGGTGTATCAAGCGGTGCTTAAAGAGTCCATTTGGTCTTCGTTGACCAAAGAATCTGAGTTAACCGAATTGGATGTGAGTTTGTTAAGGGACGTTATTTTGCCTGGTATTGAGGCAACGCAAACGACATATATTGCGGATCCTCATAGAGCTTTACGCATTGTTCAGTCAGGGGAAGCTAAGCTTGTCTGGTATATTCGGTCGGTAGCTTTGCAGCATGTTTTTGATTTGGCTAAAAAAGGTTTAGTCATGGCGCCAAAGACAACCTATTTCTATCCAAAGATGATATCAGGGATCGCAATAAACGCCTTCAAGTAGAATAAGATACAGCATTGTGCGGCGCTGAGTGCAGATTGACGGTCTCAGGTGCCTATGCTAGCATACGTGGATTACTTAAATGGCTCTTAAACCAGATAGACCCGAATCAGATCAAACTATGCCTGAGACAAGTCAGAACGATACAAAATCAATAAACAGCAAGACCAAAAAAGACATCCCGGCGGGATTATGGACTAAGTGTGAGGCTTGTGATGAGCTTTTGTACCAGAAGGCCCTACAGGAGAACTTGTCCGTATGTACCAAATGTGAATTTCATTTCACCATCGACTCTAAGCAGCGTATTGCGCTTACTTTAGATGAAAAAAGTTTTCAGGAATGGGATGCCCAGCTCAGTTCTAAAGATCCTCTAAATTTTTGCGTCCCGAAGCCCTATGCAAAGAAAGTGGTCGATGAGCAAAAGAAGTGTGACATGTTTGATGCTTGTGTCACTGGTGAGGGGAAAATTGAAGGGCATCGGGTGGCCATTGGTGTTTCAGACACTCGGTTTATGATGGGTTCAATGGGATCGGTTGTCGGTGAAAAACTGACTCGCTTAATTGAACGCGCGACCAAGGAAAAACTACCCGTGATTATTATTTCTGCTTCAGGGGGTGCCCGGATGCAGGAAGGCATGTTCAGTTTAATGCAGATGGCAAAGACCTCAGCGGCATTGATGAAGTTAGATGAAGCTGGCGGTTTATTTATTTCGGTATTAACACATCCTACAACTGCAGGGGTGTTGGCAAGTTATGCGACTTTGGGGGATATCATCATTGCAGAGCCCAAGGCGCTTATTGGTTTCACAGGTCAAAGAGTGATCGAATCGACTATTCGCCAAAAGTTGCCGGATGGTTTTCAGCGCTCAGAGTTTTTGTTGGAGCATGGGCTTGTGGATATGATTGTACATCGACGGGAAATGCGACAGCAGTTAGCTCGCTTAATAGAAATGTTTCGTGTAGCCCGCTAAGAATGACATTATTGAGGTGACGTATGGCACAGCTACGGCTGAAAGATGTGACTAAAAAATATCCTAATGGTAATGTTGCCGTTAGCAAAGCCAATTTGGATGTGGCAAGTCGTGAATTTTTAGTGATTGTAGGTCCATCAGGTTGTGGTAAATCTACATTGCTGCGTATGATTGCAGGTTTAGAGGATATTTCCGGCGGTGAGATTTGGATTGGCGATAAATTGGTGAATGATGTGCCGCCTAAAGACCGTAACCTGGCTATGGTTTTCCAGAATTATGCGCTATACCCTCATATGAGTGTGTTTGATAACATGTCTTTCGGTTTAAAGCTGCGAGGATATGGCAAGGAAGAAATTAAACAGCGAGTTGAAGAAGCCGCTAATATTCTGAGTATTCATCAATACTTAGAGCGCAAACCAAAAGAGCTATCAGGTGGAGAGCGTCAAAGAGTTGCAGTGGGGCGTGCCATTGTGCGTAAGCCAATGGTCTTTCTGTTTGATGAGCCCCTATCGAATCTTGATGCAAAAATGCGTGTGGTGATGCGTACCGAAATCCGTAAGCTTCATCTTAGATTGCAAGCCACCATGGTATATGTGACACATGATCAAACCGAAGCTATGACGATGAGTGACCGCATTGTGGTTATGAATAAGTCATACATCCAACAGGTCGCTGATCCTCTTACGATTTACAACAAACCTGCTAATAAGTTTGTTGCTAGCTTTATCGGTTCTCCTCCCATGAATTTCATCGATGGGGATATTAAGGTAGCTGGTAAGGAATTGTTTTTTACGGATGGCCAGTTTAAGCTGCGCATTGTGGATGAAATGGTGCCTAAATTAAAACCATGGGTGGATAAAAAGGTCACTTTTGGTATTCGTCCAGAAGATATGTATGACAAACTTTTCGTTACAGACATTCCTAAGGAGACTGTAGCGACGGCCTCTGTAGAAGTTGTTGAGCCGTTAGGTGCAGAAG
>JAJDCC010000224.1 GCA_029261015.1 Candidatus Omnitrophota bacterium
CTGCTGGCCACCCGAGAGCCTTAAGGCGCTGTTTTTTAGACGGTCTTTGACTTCGTCCCATAAAGCGCTGCGTTTTAGACTAGACTCTACCACTTCATCCAAAATAGCTTTGCGCTTCTCACCATTGACGCGCAAACCATACGCCACATTGTCATAAATAGACTTAGGAAAAGGGTTCGGCTTCTGAAAAACCATACCAACGCGCTTACGCAACAAACTCACGTCAATACTGGGGTCTCGAATATCCTCGCCGTATAGCTTAATTTTACCTTCAATGCGCACCGTATCAATCAAGTCATTCATACGATTCATACAGCGTAGCAGAGTCGACTTACCACAACCCGAAGGCCCAATCAGTGCGGTAATTTTGTGCTCTAACATACCAATAGAAACAGACTTTAAAGCTTTCGTCTCTCCATACCAAAGGTTGAGGTCATCAACCTGCATAGCAATTCTAGGGGCAGATTTTGTGATCTTGTCCTGAGCTTTATTCTCTGAATTCTCTTTAGAAGTTTCCATAACCTGAGTCTCCATTTTACACCTTTGCCCCAGCAAATCTCTCTCTTAACTGAGATCTAATCCGAATAGCTGCTATATTCAGACATACCACAATCCCTATCAGTAACAAAGTCGTCATAAACACCATGGGTTTTGAAGCCTCGACATTTGGCGACTGAAACCCTACATCATAGATGTGAAAGCCCAAGTGCATAAAACGCCTTTCCAAATGTAGAAAAGGAGGCACCGCATCCAAGGGCAACTGCGGAGCCAATTTGACAACACCGGTAATCATTAATGGCGCCACTTCACCTGCACCACGCGCCATAGCTAAAATGGTCCCGGTGATAATACCCGGCAACGCCGCCGGCAAAATGACATGCAAAACCGTTTGAAGCTTGGTAGCTCCACAGGCTAAAGAAGCTTCACGCACCCCTTTTGAAACCGAGACTAAAGCTTCTTCGGTAGCGACAATCACCACGGGGACAGTCAATAAAGCTAGAGTGAGCGAGGCCCACAAAATTCCCCCTCCCCCAAAAGTCGGAGTGGGTAGTCGCTCTGGAAACCAAAACTTATCAATAGTGCCGCCAATCATGTAACAAAAGAACCCAAGCCCAAAAACACCAAAAACAATTGAAGGCACACCCGCTAGATTGTTGACCGCAATACGTACCGCAGAAACGATAGGCCCCTGTTTTGCATACTCATGTAAGAAAAGGGCCGCCATGATGCCTAAGGGCACTACAAATAGAATCATTAGAAATGTCATCAACACAGTACCGAATATAGCGGGAGCTACTCCACCTTCAGAATTCGCTTCGCGTGGCTGCCCAAATACAAACTCGCCAATGCGGCTCAAGTAAACGCCTGTTTTCCCAAATACAGTCAAATCATTGGGTTGATGAATACGCACCACTTCAGATATAGGGAGTGTTTTTTCACGATCCTCGACCGTTTTAAAGGTCACCGTAAATGCATGGTCTTCTGCACGTAATTCCAACAACTCATCAGCTATCTCTTCATACTCAGCTTGCAATCCTTCAAGTTGGTGCTCGATATCCTCTTTATGTTTCTGACCCGAGAGCGTTTCTAATTTCCCTTTTACTTCTAATTTTTTGATGGCCAATCGCTTCTTTTCCATACGCGCATTAATTTTTCCTATCACACCTTTTTCTAGATGATGCATTTTATTCAGGCGTTTTTTTGCCGTCGCCATTTCATCATGCAAACGCTTTAGCCCAGAAGCTACTGATAAATCAAACCGCTTCCCTTCCAATGTCATGTGGCTCAAAAAACCTAAGAAAGGCCCCCACTCCTGCCTCTCTACAAAAATCGCCCCTTCAGGCTGCATACTACTCACAATTTTAGATTCAGGAACCCACACAAAATCAGCCCCATATAAATCTCTATTCCCGACCCTAAGCAACAAACGCGTAGGTTTTTCATTGAGTGCTTGCTCTTCCGCAGCACCTTCCTCGCCAATCCCTTTTTCCATAGATTCAGCCGCATGAATCAAAGCTAAGTGAGTTTTACCCCCCTTTTCATTAATTTCAAAAATAGGCTGTGGCCACAGAGCGCCAAAACCACGGATCATGATGAACCCCAGCAATACCGCAATCATGAGGATGGCGATACCTAAACAAGATCCTGCCCCCCATGACAGTAAATTGCCCCACAGCTTTCGCTTGGCTCTTTTTTCTGAATCACTTAACACATCAACCTTAGCCATAGACATCAAACTCCGGAAAGATTTCGGCGTAATCGCGAACGCACCACTTCAGCAATGGTGTTCACAATAAAGGTCATACAAAAAAGCAGTAATGCTGTTAAGAAGAGTACCCGGTAATGGGTCCCACCGATGGGGGCTTCAGGAATTTCCACAGCAATATTGGCAGACAAAGCACGAAATCCATTAAAAATAGACCCATCCATAATGGGAGTATTTCCCGTCGCCATAAGCACTATCATCGTCTCGCCAATGGCTCTGCCAAAACCCACCATGAGAGCTGAGAACACACCAGACCCAGCAGCCGGCAGCACCACCTGAATAGCCGTTTGCCACGCCGTCGCACCGCAAGCCAATGAAGCCGCCACAAGATGCGCTGGCACTGATGAAAAAGCATCCTCACAAATCGTAAAAATAATCGGAATCACCGCAAACCCCATGACGATGCCAACAACCAATGAGTTGCGCTGGTCATACCTAATGTTTAGCGTGTTGTACAACCAACCCTGAAAATCACCAGCAAATAAAAGGTTTTCTATTGGAGGCCCTAGTAAAAAAGAAATCCAAAAACCTAAAAGCAAACACATGATTAATGCCCAAAACTGATGATTGCGTCGAAAGGTTTTCACAAAATCTATTTGAATACTATGAATCGCCCACATACCCAACATAGCGGATCCGGGCACAATGACGCCCATCGACATCACCGCAATAATATGCTCTTCAACAAAGGGAGCTAACACCAATCCTGCAATAAAACCTAAAACCACACTCGGTAAAGCTGCCATGACTTCAATTGCTGATTTAACGCTTGCCCTCAACCGCGTATTCAAAAACTGTGAAGTATACAGCGCGCCAATCACAGCAATGGGAATCGAAAAAAGCATCGCATAAAAAGTGCCTTTTAAGGTCCCGAAGAGTAACGGCATCAACCCAAATTTAGGCTCAAAATCATCTGTTGATCCGTGTGATTGCCAACTGTGTTTTGGCTTAGCGTGACCTTCATACCACACTTTCGTAAATAACGTTTTTAAACTCATATCTGGATGGGGATTGTACACATTCCAATGCTGCAGCTTATTATCTTTGCTCACCAAAACCATACCATTAGCTTTTGGCGCAAAAGAGATGGACTGAACTCCTTCTTTCAAGTGGATTTTTTTCAGCAAACGATGCGTGGTCATATGCTGCAAATACAATTGACCGCCTTCATCCACAGTAATCAAGCTTTTACCACGAGGCGAAGGGGTTATCAAACGCACTGCCCCGCTATGCGACTTTAACGTATGCAACTTTGTCAGTGATTTCCCATCAGCAACCTTGTCGGTTTTGACAAGTGACCACCCGCTCACGCTTCCATCCGAGCCTCCGATAACAAAACTCCGATTACCTAAAAGGGCTTCTATATGACTCACCGCCCCTTTTGAAATGACTTGCACCGACTCTGCCATGGCGAGTTGGTCAAAAGCAGACAATCGCCATCGCCCCACATAGCCTGTATCCGTAGCCACATAAAGCTGTGAGGCATTATCTGCCACTAAAACTCTAGTAGGGTTGCCCGGGAGTTGGCTCAAATCTAACTCCACTTGATTCTTCTCGGTAACCATCGGGCCTATCAGTGGTTTTCGCTGTGTGATGTGAACCACCACAACCCGTTTTTCAGCGGTAGCTGCTAAAATTCCACCGCTTTCACTCCAGAAGGCAGAGACATCGTCAATGGGTAGCGGGCGTTTAAACACATTGAGCACAACAGACTTCTCGATCACAGCGTCAATCACTTTGGTGCTGCCTTCAAAGCGAGTGTTAAAATCCAACTCTCCTAACCAAACACGCCCCGATTGAGTCCCAATCGCCGCATAAGGGCTTCCGTTTTGCACCCGAACCACGGTCAAAAGTTCACCCTCTAGTCCAGGAATCGGCATGGTTTCAACAGCCTGTCCTGAAATAGGCGTAGTCGAGCGAACTTCCAGCCAAGGACTCACACCCAAAACACCCATCTTTTTTTGGTTTTCATCGATAAACACATGGTGTACTTGAGGCACGTCAATCAGAGGATAGGCGTTTAGAAGTTCTACTTTAGCGCCTAAAACAAGAGGGACAACAACACTGAATAGAAAAACACCAATACCCATAATAGCGGCAATGATGCCCATACCTGCAGCCGAAATCACCCACCGCGCCAAGTTATCAGCGAAACGAGTTTTTTTTCGGAAACGACGATCGGCCTCCGGGTCTACTGTCCAAACCCGGGGCCGACTCATCTCTTCTGTCTTTAATTCTGAACTTGTTTCAATCAAAATAATTTCTCAATTTCTGCTTCAGTAATTTCACGTGCTAGAGGAATAAACCCATCCTTCAGCACCACGGTCTGACCTTCAAAGGACATCACATATTTCAAAAACTCAGCAACCAAAGGGTCAAAATCTTGTCCTGGCGCTTTGTTGATATAGAGATACAGGTAACGACTTAATGGATACGTACCTGCATACACATTGTCTGGAGAAGCTGCTTGCGGCTTTGATTGCCCTTTAGGAATCAAATCCACTAACTTCACCCCAGCCGTCAGATAACCCATACCACTGTAACCCACAGCATACCGGTCATTTGAAATCCCCTCTATGACTGCGGCTGAACCAGGTTGCTCCTTCACTCTTCCCTTATAATCGCCCTTACATAAGGCATGATTCTTAAAGTACCCATAAGTTCCCGAAGCAGAGTTGCGGCCGTACATACTGATGGGCTTACCTGCCCACTCTGACACACCTGCTTGATCCCAAGTATCAATGGAACCCGCAGCTCCACAAGACTGAGTGCTAGAGAAAATCGCATCAATCTGTTCGATGCTCAAAGACTTAACCGGATTGTCCTTGTTAACATACACGGCTAATGCATCTAATGCAACACCGATAGCTGTCGGCTTGTAGCCAAATTTCTTCTCGAATGCATCTATCTCTTTCGACTTCATGGGACGAGACATCGGCCCTATCTGAGAAGTGCCAGAAATCAGCGCCGGTGGAGCTGTCGAAGACCCTTTGCCTTCAATTTGCACACGCACATTTGGATAGTGCTTTTGAAAACCTTCAGCCCAAAAGGTCATTAAGTTATTCAAAGTATCCGAACCGATGCTGTTCAAGTTTCCAGAAACGCCGCTCACCTTCTGGTAACTGTCCAATCTGGAGTCAACCTCCAACTGTGCCTGCGCCGTAGTACTGGTTGCCACAAATAGCGCGGCTACGGACACATACGTGATTGCTCTTAAAATTTTCATCATTCCTCCTAAAAACATGCTTTAAAACTTGGTTACCCAGTCCACCTGGAGAGTGTCATAACTGCTCTTGCTACCTGTCACTTCTGTAGCATCAATATAGGTGGCTTGCAGTGTTGAATTCTTCAACACAGCCAACTTAACCCAATATTTGTGACCTTTGTTGTTCGTGCCACCTCCACCAAAATCGGAATCCGTGAAGGGACCAAAGGTCGCATCAGATTCCAACTTCTCGTAGAAATAACCTGCTTCCCAACCTTGTTTCAGGTCAAAGGGCTTCTTGGCTTTGCCCACTTTAACACCAAAAAGGTAACCATCATCTTGGCCACCACTCACAACATCTAAGTTGTGCACATAATCTCCATATACCTTAAACGGAATGCCGTTGAACTGGCTACCAATCTCACCATTAACGTTAATGATGTCAAAGCCTTCAGCTGCTGCTGTGTTTCCACTGGCACCACCCGCATTGGCAATCACATCATTTTCAGTAGACCGATCATTCATATAGTCGTGGTAAGCCACCGCAGCTTTCATCTTAAGTTTCTTCAAAAGCTCTTCATCACTATCGGCAAAAGGTTTCAAACTGGTTCCCCCTTGTACCGACCAAAGAGCTCCGGCTTCACCCTCATCAGTGTCTAATGAAAACCCACCTGCATGAACAAATAACTCAGCAGGCCCCGCATCATAAGTGAACTGTGTGGCTGCACCTTCGAAATTTAAATCACCATCCCATACCAAGGGAGACACGCCATAAAATGGGTTACCAATAATACCCCCCTGAACATTAAAACTGTCCAAAACAGGCACATCAGGAGACCATTTCACATAAGCGCGATCCAGATTGAACGCATCTTTCTGAAATGAATCGTTGAAGCTTTGGTTAGTGGAGACAGGATCTGTTAAAGACCCCGTGGCAAAACGTGCGCCTACTTCAAGATCATCTCCAATCTTACTGTTGATCCCTAAGCGAAATCGAATTCGCTGACGGTTTTTGTCATTGCCCGTTCCTGTACGGTCACGAAACTCATTACGCAAACGAATATCTCCTTTGATATTCATGTTTTGCACCCACTTTGGAAGCACCTCTTTGGTAAGGTCTTTTGTCCGTGCAGGCGCACTGTCTGAAATTTCACGCCGCACCAAACCGGCCTCAACAGGCGTCAATAAATCTTTCTCCACCAACTTATCCAGAAGCACATCAACCTCACTACGTGCAAACACAGGAGCTGAACTAAAAGTCAGACCCAATAGCATCGTCGCAAGTACCGTCTTTAAAAAACGCATTCCCTTTCTCCTACCTTGATCTGTCATCGATAAAAAATTTGACCCCATTTTAGTTCAACCAATATCGTGGATTAAATGACAGACTCAACGAACCCGTGTTTCTCTTGCCCCAAGATGATGACTTTCTAACTTGCTTTAACCTTTGTATGACTGTTTCTAACGTTCGGTAAGCATAGTCATAATCTTCAGCCGCAATCTGCTCTTGACTCTCAAAGTAGTACAAAAGTTCCTGCAGTTTTCGCGTCTGCACGTGCAGTTCGTTCAGTGTTTGTTCCTGTTCTGCCATTTATTCCTCGCTTTTGTTTTTTATCTTCACTGTTCACGAGGTAAGTGTAGGTTAATGGTATAGGAAAAAGATGTGCGTAAAGTAAGGTTTGTGTAAAGCTAGCAGGCTATGTAAGGTCTTCTGATAGGCCTAAGCAAGCGGCAATGTGAACCCAAAGGTAGACCCTTGTCCAGGCTTACTGACCACAGACACTTCACCGCCATATCCCTCAACCAAATGTTTGACAATGGACAACCCTAGCCCAGTGCCTCCCAACGATCGAGACCGTGCCTTGTCTACACGGTAGAATCTCTCAAAAACATGAGCTAAGTGCTTCCCAGGGATACCCACTCCAGTATCCTGAATAGAACATTTCAGCATAGCTCCGTGGGCCTCAGTAAACACTTTCAAGCTTCCACTGACGGTATTGTATTTGAGGGCATTTTCGATGAGGTTGATCAATATCTGATCGAGACGATCCGGGTTAACCAGCAAGCTGACATTTGAAGGAACATCTACTTCTACATGGATGTGTGAATCCTCAATTTCTCGAGTAAAGCTTTTTAAAATTCGCTCTATTCGGGGAAGCAGCTCCACAGACCCATCGCTTAATACCCCAACGCCTTTGGACTCAATCCGCGATAACTCCAGCAGATCATCAATCAGTCGGCCCAAACGAATAGCATCTTGATTAATCCTTTCCAGAAAATTGCGATTGTGTTCTTTATCCTCCAAGGCTCCTTCAAGTAGGGTCTCGGTCAGCCCTCGAATCGATGTGAGTGGGCTTTTTAATTCATGTGAAACATTGGCGACAAACTCTTTACGCAAACGTTCATATTCATAATTTTCAGTCACATCTTGAAAAACCATCACCATAGAAAGATCTGCTTCACTTCGGCTCCCAATAGGGACCACTTGTACAGACAGTACCTTATGTTCAGGATGAGCCAATGTCAGCTCCTGGGAGATGGCCTCATGGGTCGTACTCACTTGTTCATACAGTGCTTGCAATTCGTGATACCGCACAGCATCTAAAAATGTATGTCCTAAAACTTCCTGGGAATCGACATTAAAAAAATCAGCTGCTGCTGGGTTGATGAGAAACACCTGACCCTGAGGCCCCAACGCCACAACCCCTTCTGTCATACTTTCTAAAACGGCTCGCGCTTGATCGCGCTCATGCTCAAGCCCGACAAGCTTTTTCTCAACCGTTTCCACCATGGCATTGTATGTTTCAATGAGCACATCGTTTTCATGTGCGGCCTCTAAAGCCAACAGGGGCCTATAAGTTCCTTGTGTGATGCCCTGCAAATACTCAGCCACAACATGAACAGGACGCGTCAGTTTTTTGAACAACAAGCGACTGAGCAACACAATACACAGGGATGTGACCAAAGCCACGCACACCAAATAGGCATAAGGGACACCTCGTCCTTCATAGGTCTGATTGATCACCAAACGCCCGCTCACAAAAACAGCCGTAACGATCAACACCGTTTGTAGCGCATATAAAAAGATTCTTGTGCTGCGATTCATAGTAATCTATTCATCCAATTCAAATCGGTAACCCACATTTTTGACCGTTACAATATATTTCCCTGCTGCATCTAACTTCTTCCTTAATTGACTTATGTGCAAATCTACAGTGCGCGTTTCAATTTCAGCAGACCGGTCATAACCCCACACTTTGTCCAACAACACTTCTCTGGTTAATACGCGTCCTTTGGCATCAATCAGGCTTTTTAACAAATCAAATTCCTTAGCTGTCAGATCAACGACATCCCCTTTTATACGCACAATGTGCCTAGCCCAATCCGCCTCAAGCAGACCCAACTCAAAGGTTTCTGGTTCTTCTTCAACAGAACCGCGACGTAAGACCGCTTTAACTCGCGCCATCAATTCGCGTGGACTGAAGGGTTTGCTTAAATAATCATCAGCGCCTAATTCAAGCCCCACCACTTTATCTGTCTCTTCTGCGCGCACACTCAGCATAATGATCGGAATGTGTTTGGTTTTAGCACCGCTACGCAAAATTCGACACACTTCTAAACCATCCGCTTTGGGTAGCATCCAGTCTAAAATCACCAAATCAGGCAACTCTTTGCGGCACATTTCGACCGCTTTCTCGCCATCTTCAGCCTGACACACGCGATATCCCGATTTCTCTAGATTATAACGCACGGTCTCAAGAATATTTTTTTCATCATCAACAACTAATATCTTTGCTTTACCCATTGGCCTTATTCGCTAACCAGCTTAATAAACCGCTTAAAAACTGTACGTACTGATCCCCCACTTCAACAGCAATTTTAGAGGTGACCGGCAATTTTACCCGCTTCGTCCCCCAATCCACCAACCCACCACACCAATGCGGTGCTACGTCTGTAGCCAATGCCAACACACGCATTTGGGGCTCTTGAGAGACAACAAGTAAAGGATACTCCCTACCCAACGAAACGTCTTGTAAGTTCCGTGTATGGCTTTTAATCTCAGCAGCAGAAAGCAATACGCGCGATTTTCCTGCCTTAGGGGTCACTGTATTCAGACCGCAAATCACAGGTCGTCCCTGCCAATTCAACTTTTTAAGGGCAAGATGTTGTTTCTCTTTTGGCTGAACTAACGCTCCTACAGGAATATTGAGTCGATCATCCTTAGCGCTGCAGCGTACAGGTAAAATCGTTTCAATGGGTGACCCTTTCCATTTTCCCCATAATCCCGTGAAGGATGCCCAACCCCCGATCATCATCAACCCACTACCCGCTTGCACTTGCTTGATCAACGCACGTTGGGCACTGAGTGACGCTTTTGAAGATTCATAATCGCTGAGCAAAATCACATCATAGTTTTTTTGAGCAATAGCTAGGGTCAATTTTTCTGCTGGTGGAATATGCGTCACCTTCGCATTCATAGATTTCAGCACACCCAACAAATAGTTTGCTGCCCCACCCACAGGGCTATCACCCGCGTACAATACTCGCATCATTTCATCCCTATCATAAAACCAAGGCGGCTTCCCACCATAAAAGCGAGTAACCCCAAAGCTAAACTGCCAAATAAATTCACACTTGCCCAAAACCAAGCTTGTTGATCGACAAGCTGATAGGTTTCATAAATATACGAAGAAAAGGTCGTAAAAGCCCCCAAAAAGCCCACCATCAAAAAAAGCCTAAGGCTCTCTGACTGCTGAAATCGTTCGACCAGCAATACACTTACGAAACCTATAATCAAACATCCCAAGGCATTCACGACTACGGTGCCCACAGCAAAAGGCCCTTTTACCGAGACATTCATCCAGGTAGTGAGCACGTACCGGGCCCCTGTGCCACACATGCCACCAGCTAACAACCAAATCCACTTCATCGTTTTCCTCTCATCCTCAGCTCGCCAACCATGATATGATAGCAGACCCTATAACGATTAAATAGAAGCAGCATGAAGGTTCATTACAAATCCTTAGAGCCCCTGATTCACTGGCAGACCCAGGACCATCCGGTCAACTGGGATGCTGTCTTTGGTCGCCAAGCACCGCGTGAAGTCGAAATCGGTTTTGGCAGCGGCGAGTATTTGGTCCAACGCGCCCAAGAGCATCCTGATAAAGACTTCATTGGCATTGAACCTGCGTGGACGTCTGTCAAAATTGCGCTCAAACGCATTCATCACCTCAAACTCACCAATGTCCGTATTCTTTTTGAAGATGCCCGCATTGTTTTAGAACACTGTTTTGCACAACAAAGCCTAGAGCGCATCTACGCGCTGTTTCCTTGTCCTTGGCCTAAAGACAAACATGTCAAACACCGCTTGTTCTGTCAAAACGTTTTGCAGCTCATGAACAGCCGCTTAACGAATACTGGCGAAGCTTATATTGTTACTGATCATGAAGAATTTTATGACTGGATTCAGGTAGAAAATACCAAGACCGGTTTTGAATTGAGCTCCAAGTTGATCCCCCCTTCATTCGATACACATTACGAACGCAAATGGGAGCGTCACGGTCAAGATGCTTTCTACGAAATGACTTTCAAAAAAACACAACATATTTCAGTAGACGTGAAGGAGGATATTCCCATGCAAACATACACTGTTGAGCATTTTGATGCTACCCAAATGCAATTTGAAGACGTGAGAGGCCCCATCAGTTTAGCCTTTAAGGAAACACTATTTGATGCAGAAAAACGCAAAGGCTTGGTGCGAGTGATTGTCAACGAACCTCCACTCACACAGGATTTATGGATTGAGATTCATCCTGTTAAAAAAGGCTGGAAGATTTGCCCCTCACCGGGTTCAAGATTGATCCCCACACAAGGCGCCCAACTGGCTTTAAAACAAACCTATGCAGGACTTACGGGCTCAACCACTGCTTAGTCCACACTTCATCATGCTTTGTGTAAACGACCCGCTCATTTAAACGCGACGTTTTTCCTTTCCAAAATTCTATCCTTTGAGGCATGACACGAAACCCAGACCAATATTCAGGCCGAACGAGCTCTTTTCCTTCATATTCCTGCTTAAGCTGTTCTACACGTTCCAACAAACTCTCATAAGATTCTAAAGGTTGCGACTGCTGCGAAGCCAATGCCCCTATCTGACTTTCGCGCGGACGAGAAGCCCAATAAGCATCGGCTTCTTGAACAGATACGGTTTCAGCCACACCTTCTACCGTCACCTGCTCTCGCAAATCATCCCAATAAAAACACAAGGCCACATGGGGCTCCTTTTGAATATGGGTTCCCTTGCGACTGGACAAATTCGTATAAAACACAAACCCTCGTGTGTCAAAAAATTTTAACAACACTGTGCGCATTGTCGGGTGCCCTTTTTCATCAACCGTCGCTACAGTTACAGCGTCGGGTTCTTTAAGCCCCAATGTTTGACCTCGGGCAAATAGCGACTGAAACCGATTTAATGCTTCTGCATAATGATCCATGATTAATCCTATTTATCCGTTTTAGGGTGTGCTGCAAAGAAATTCCATATGACGGTTGATGCCAATAAATCCTCTGCAGGCTTGTCCCCCAATAACCAACCCCGTTTACCCCCTGGCCATGCATGCCCTTGGTGTTTCAATCCAAAATGGGTCACAGCCGTCCCTAATCGACAGTGTGGGTACTCTAAAGACACCCAAGTATCCGTATTCTTTTCAATCGGTGCCTTTTCACATTGATTATGTTGAGCCCAAAAACTCACAACGTCCAATGCTGCAGCATCCACACGACTCTCTTTGGCATGCTGACTTTCACCACCAAGATACGGAACAAGCTGATCCTGCATACCATGCAGACTGATGATTGAAATGGGTTCTTTAGGCTGACACCCTTGCGTTTGCATGGACCCGGCAACAACCCCTGCTGCTGCAAATAATTCAGGATGTTCACATGCTAATCGCAAAGCAAGCATGCCTCCATTAGAGGCCCCAACGACATACACGCGTTGAGCATCAACACCGAAATTTTGCTTCAATTCGGCTACTAACTGAACAATAAAAGCCACATCAGAGATGTTTTTCTTAGCAGAATAGCCACAACAATACCCTGCATTCCAACTCTGTGGAGGCAACCCTGCCCAACCTTTACCTTCAGGATAAACCGCCAGAAATGACATCTGCTCGGCCAGCGCATTAAACCCTGTCACGCGAGCCATGCGTTGGGCTCGTCCCCCATGTCCATGCAAAACCACAACAACCGCTAGCGCATCGGCTGCTTCCTCAGGTTCATACACCCAGGCGAATCGCTGATCTGAGGCAACGCTCAACGTGATTCGGTCCCAAGAAGCTTCTACACTTCCTGAAAAAAATGAACAGGACAGTATGACAATCAGGCATAACACAAACCGCATCAAGGAAAGAGCTAACTACTTCGCGTCAAATAATGCATGGATTATGGCGAGCAATTCATTCAAATCGTAGGGCTTGGTAATGCATTGCAATGCCCCTTTGTCCATCAATTCCTGCATCTTTTGATCAGAGCCTATTGCAGCTGTCATGACAATGACCGGAATGTGTGCTGTTTCTGAGTCAGCTTTCAATTTTTCTAAAACAAGTAGCCCATTCAGCTTGGGCAACATGAAATCGAGCAATATCAGATCGGGTTTGTTGGCCTGAGCTGTCTCTAGCCCCACCACCCCATCTTCTGCTGTAAGAATATCAAAACCCTTTTGTTCTAGCTTCCATGCAATGACTTTGACAAAGCTAGCCTCGTCATCGATTAACAGGACTGTTTTCTTACCTTCGGAATCTGCCATTATTCTGTACACCTCACTCTTTGGCCAATATTATAATCTATTATATAATTTTAAGTTCAAAATCCTTCATCAAATCATAGGCAAGTCAGGGTAGCTCCCGTATAATGGTTTCATCCTAGCCACAAACCCCAGGTATTCATGACGACTGCAAAATCAGCAAAATTAACCCCAATGATGGAACAGTATCGATCCATCCAAAGAACATTGCCCCCAAACACGATACTCTTCTTTCGTTTAGGTGATTTTTATGAAATGTTCTTTGAAGATGCCATCCGCGCATCTGAAATCCTCAACATCACCCTCACTGGGCGGGCGGGCGGACAAAACCAACGAATTCCTATGTGCGGGATTCCCTATCATGCTTTTCAAGGATATATCCGCACCCTACTCGACGAAAACCTGAAAGTCGCCATCTGTGAGCAGGTCGGCGAAGCCAAACCCGGTAAAGGCCTAGTCGAGCGACGCGTCACTCGCATCATCACTCCTGCTACTTATATTGACGAGCCAATCAAGGAAACTCATCCAGAATACATTGCCTGTGTCATCGACCAAAAAGAACACTACGCGTTAGCCTATTTGGATTTAACCACGGGTGAATTTTGCACTCGCGAGTTAGCTAAAGACCGACTCATTAGCGAACTGAGCTTGATCCATCCCCGCGAGATCATCCTTTCGCACAATTTGAATGAAACGCCTCACTTGCAGCCGTTTTTCAAAGAAACGCTTAAAGCCAGCATCACCGTTTATGAAGACTGGATCTTCTCGATAGCTGAAGCACAATCTGCTTTGCTTTCTACGTTCAAATTAGCTTCCATCCGTAGCCTGGATCTTGATGCGCATGAGGGCTGTCTCTGTGCCTGTGGTGCACTGCTCTATTATTTGAAGGACCACTTACACAATGCCATCGAACATATTCGCTTGCCTCGTTTGCTGCAAAACAACGACTACATGATTCTGGATCAACAAACACAGCAAAGCCTAGAACTTGTGCGCAATATGAATGACCGTCAGCGTGCCACTGTACTGGCTTGTCTTGACGATACCTGCACATCCATGGGCAAGCGCCAACTCTATCAATGGGTCACTCGTCCTCTCATTCAAAAAGACCCCATCCTTCTGCGCCAAGGAGGCATTGCTGAATTGGTGACAGCATCGACAACGTTGAATCAAATACGCACAGCGCTGCAAGGGATGAAAGACATTGAACGCTTATTGAGTCGATTGAACTATGGGGTCGCAAACGCACAAGACCTATTGCACTTAAACCACACATTAAAACGCATTCCTGAACTTAAAGAAATTTTATTGCCAACTCAATCGCGATTGCTAAAAGAAACCCATCAACAATTGCAGCCTTTCCCCGCTATTGTCGAGCTGATTGAAAAGGCCATTCTCGATGAACCGCCAATCAGCACCAAAGACGGCGGTATGTTGCGCGATGGCTATTCCTCAGAATTAGATGAACTGCGCCATATTTCACGCAATGGCAAACAATGGCTTATTGACTATCAAAAGCGCGAAAGTCTCCGCACGGGCATCAAATCGCTTAAAGTGAAATACTCGCATGTCTTTGGCTACAGTTTGGAAATCAGTAAAAGCAATCTCTCTGCTGTCCCCGAAGACTATGTCAGGCGACAAACGATGGCCAATGCAGAGAGGTATGTCACAGAAGAATTGAATACTTGGGGACAAAAAATCTCAGGGGCTGAAGACCGAATCAAAGCACTCGAGTATGAACTTTTCAACGAGGTCCGCCTATCTGTGCTAAAAGATTTATCTGCTTTGCAGGCTTTTGCATCGTTGATCGGCTTATTGGACACGCTGCAATCCTTGGCCAGCATTGCTCGTCAGCAGGCATGGACTCAGCCTCAGATTGAAGACTCCTATGCCCTCAAAATTGAACAAGGTCGTCACCCTGTAGTCGAAGCCATGTTACCTCCTGGTGAGTTTATCGCTAATGACACAAACCTTGATCGAACGACACAAGCCTTTACCTTACTCACAGGTCCCAACATGGCTGGAAAATCGACCTATATTCGCCAAGTAGCCATTATTGTTTTACTGGCTCAGATTGGCTCATTTGTGCCTGCGCAGAAAGTACAGCTAGGACTGGTCGATCGCATTTTCACACGCATTGGATCTGCCGATAACTTAGCCGCTGGCGAAAGTACTTTTATGGTTGAGATGATCGAAACCGCTCACATTATTCGAAACATCACCGACAAAAGCTTAATTGTTTTGGATGAGGTAGGGCGCGGCACCTCAACTTTTGATGGACTGAGCATTGCTCAAGCTATTTGCGAATATTTAGTGCAAAGCAAAGAACAGCCCCGCACTTTATTTGCCACCCATTATCACGAACTCACAGAATTAGCTGAAACCTATCCGGTCATTCGCAATGCCACCATGGCTGTACAAGAAAGCAAAACGGGCATCGTCTTCTTGCGCAAAGTCATTCCAGGTTCTGCTGAGCGCAGTTATGGCATTCACGTGGCTCAGTTAGCTGGCTTACCCAAAAGCATCACACAACGCGCCTACACGATCTTGGAAATGCTGGAAAAAAAGCATCCACAACCGAAGATCGAATCAACACAAACCAGCACCCAAGAATCACAAGTTTTCTTTGACATGCCTGACCCTATAATCGAAGCTCTGGAAGCACTAGACCTTAATCAGCTCACCCCCCTTGAAGCCTTAAACCAGTTGGCAGAATGGAAAAAGAATATGCATCAGCGAGTCAGCTCATGAATAAAATCCACATCCTATCTGAATCTGTCGCAAATAAAATTGCAGCAGGTGAAGTCATTGAACGACCGGCGTCCATTGTTAAAGAACTTGTCGAAAATTCTTTAGATGCTGGGGCTTCGCGTATTGAAATTGAAATCCGTAATGGCGGTAAAAGTTTAATCCGCGTTTCTGATAATGGTGCTGGAATTGATGCTGCTGAATTGGAAACCGCTTTCCTTCGTCATGCCACAAGCAAACTGCATGAAGCTGACGACCTGAATTCTATCCAATCTTTTGGTTTTCGTGGAGAAGCTCTGCCCAGCATTGCCGCCGTTTCTCGCTGCCGAGCAGTGTCAGCCACCACTGACAGTGATTCAGGTAAAGAACTGCTGATCCATGGAGGGGCTGTCATTGAATCCAATCAATGCGCACCCCGCCAAGGAACCACGATAGAGGTCTCAGATCTTTTTTTTAACACCCCCGCCCGCCGCAAATTCCTACGGGCAGACGCCACTGAAACAGGGCATATTCTTGAAATCGTCACTAACATGGCTTTGGCTTATCCAAAAGTCCATTTTTCGCTGCATTCAGCTAAACGCACTTTGCTAAACGCTCAAGCCAGTGATTCCCTTATGGAACGCGCTGCGGCTGTATTAGGTGAGGATGTGGCCCAACACCTGCTTGAAATTAAGGGAACTATGGATGGCGTGTCCATTACTGGATTGATTGGCAAAGCCAGCATTGCGCGTGCTAACCGCAATGGTCAGCGTTTTTTCATCAACCGAAGGTGGATAAAGTCGATTGGCTTTAGCTATGCCGTGCAAGAAGGCTACTACGGGCGCTTGATGCATGGACAATATCCTGTAGCCATCCTTTTCATAGAGATTGATCCAGAGCGAGTGGATGTGAATGTGCATCCAACCAAACAACAAGTCCGCATTTCGCAGGAGTCTGCTCTCAAAGCATTGTTAATGGATATTATCGCTAAACGCTTGGCCGATAGCAGCCAGGTCCACATTCAACCCGATACTGAAGACCACCCCCCTGAGGCAGAAACGCCCTTTGATAAACCTCAAGCATGGCCGACACCACAACCCACGCGCAGTTTTGTACTTTCTGACGCTACCCCTGCTTACAACACTGATCCGCGCCCTCTACCCATCCCGCCTGCATTCAAAGAAGAACAGACACGTTTTGAGGCAGCATCAGAAGACATTGAAATCAGGCGAGTGCTCGGACAACTGCACAAAACCTATATCGTTGCCGAATCTAGCGAAGGGTTACTCCTTGTGGATCAGCACGCAGCTCATGAACGCGTGATGTTTGAAAGCCTACAGCACAACATGGAACAAGATGCCCCTGAAACACAGGCTTTGCTACTAGATGAAGTGCTTGAATTGCATCCTAATCAGCTAGAGCTCTTCGAAAAAAGCTTACCCTGGCTGAGTCAAATTGGCTTTGATCTGGAAAATTTTGGAGAAAGCAGCTATGTGATTCGCGGCATACCGGCTTTATTTGGAGATGAGTCTCCTGCACAAATACTCAAACGCTATATTGAAGAAAAAGAAACCGGCGCGATCAAGGGATCTATTGAAAAACACACAGATGAACTGGCCGCATTAATTGCCTGCAAACGAAAATCCGTCAAAGCTCAAGACAACCTTAATTTAGAAGCCATGCAAGTCTTACTACAACGTTTAACAAAATGCAAAAACCCACATCATTGTCCGCATGGACGTCCGACATGGGTTAAATACACGCTCTATGAACTCGAGAGACAATTCAAGAGGGTTGTTTAGACCCTATTCTGCAATGCCACCTTCGGTAAGCTTAGCCGGATCCAACACCTTATCCAATTGATCAGCTGGCAAATCACACAATTCACTGGCGACATCACGCACACGTCGACCATCGGCATAAGCTTGCTTGGCGATTTTTGCACCCAACTCATAACCAATAAGCGGGTTTAACGCCGTTACCATGATGGGATTACGTTCCACCAAATCCAATAGTTTCTCAGACTTGACCTCAAAACCCGCAATGGCACTCTTGGCTAACAAACTGCAGGCATTGGCTAAAATATCGATGCTCTGAAGCAGATTATAAGCAATGACTGGTAACATCACATTCAGTTGAAAATTGCCTGCCTGCCCACCCAGGGTAATTGTGACATCATTCCCAATCACCTGCGCACACACCATGGCCACAGACTCAGGAATCACAGGATTCACTTTACCTGGCATGATGCTGCTACCCGGCTGCAAAGCTGGAAGCGCAATTTCGCCCAAACCACTATGAGGCCCACTGTTCATCCACCTCAGGTCATTAGCTATTTTTGTTAAACTTACAGCTAGGGTCTTAAGTTGGCCACTTAATTCAACAGCGGCATCCTGGGTACTCAAACTTTCAAAATAGTTTGGACTCGTTTGAAAACCAAATCCGGTACTAGCCGCTAAGGTTTTTGCAAATTTTTCACCAAACTCTGGATGAGCATTGATTCCCGTTCCTACCGCAGTCCCACCTTGTGCTAAAAAGGACAGATGTTTTAAAGCACCCTGAATCCGCTCATAAGCCAATTCGATTTGACGTGCCCAACCATTGAGTTCCTGACTCATCCGAATCGGCATAGCGTCCATTAAGTGGGTACGACCATTCTTAACCACACTGTCGACTTCTTTTGCTTTTTCTTTGATGGTGGATTCTAAAAATTGAAGGGCGGGCAACAAGCGTTCATGAGTTTCCAAACAAGCACTGACGTGAATAGCAGTGGGAATAACATCATTACTACTTTGTCCCATATTGACATGATCATTGGGATGTACTTTTGAACCTAATTGCTTCGAAGCTAAATGAGCAATCACCTCATTCGTATTCATATTGGTACTAGTCCCAGAACCTGTCTGGAAAACATCCACGACAAATTGCGCATCATGTTTTCCACTTTCGACTTCACTACCTGCTTTTTGGATGGATTCGGCAATGTCGGGATCGATTAACTTGAGGGATTGATTGACTTGCGCTGCTGTGGATTTGATTAAGCCTAAAGCACGAATGAACCCACGAGGCATACGCAAATGACTAACTGGAAAATTTTCAACTGCGCGCTGTGTCTGCGCGGCATACAAAGCATCTTGAGGCACCTGCATCTCACCCATGCTGTCTTTCTCGACCCGGAAACCACTCATCTGTTTATACTCCTGACTGCAATCGTATTTGGGGAAAGTAAAGGCCCCAGAAATCTGGAGCCTTCACACTTATCAAAACCTCTGCAAGAGAGAGGACTTAGATCTTTGACTTTAAGTCGGAACCTGCTTTAAAACCGACCGTCTTTGAAGCTTTAATTCTGATCGTTTCACCCGTAGCCGGATTGCGACCATTACGAGCTGCACGCTTTTTAACAGCAAAAGTACCAAAACCAATGATCTGCACTTTACCGTCTTTCTTAAGACCCTTCTTAACGCCGGTGATCAATGCGTCAACTGCTCTGGATGCCGCTGCCTTCGAAGCATCTGTTTGTGAAGCGACATACTCGATCAGTTCTTGCTTGTTCATACCTCTCTCCTTGATTGCGTTATCCCAACCATTGCCTGAAGATTCAGGCTTTCTAGTACCTAGAAGCTATTCTTTGCTTTCAGTGCCTATCTGTCAAGAGAAAGATAAAAAATTTCCTTTATCTTCAGGCCTTAACGACTAGTCTATCGCAATGCGAATGCGTGCCGCCATATTTTGCCAAGTCGGTAATATCGTTCTGTTGAGCAAAATGTAATAGTCTGTATCCCCAATTCCCAGGATATTTGTTTCTTCTTTGGATAGCATATGACCGTCGTGTTGCGCATCTTCTGCAAAAGTATTGAGGCGTCGCTTACCCTCGTAAACGGTGCAGCGTAAATTCGATTTGTAAAACTTATCATAGGGATATTGATGAGAAGTTATAATATCTAAGTACTCCGAGTAACACTTCGCCGTGTATCGAATCTCTTCATGGTCAGGATTATTTGTAGACCGCACCCCATGCTCACGCAAAGCCTGTATCAAATGTTCAGTTAATACTTTGACAGTGGCATCGTCCGAATCCGGGTCGGCTAATTCCTGGTCCCACTTAACTTTGATCGGCTCAACATAGACCAATCGCGTGTGGCCAACCTTTTCTGACATGTTCCAAGCTGGGCGTTGCATCATTTTAGGCCACATGCCTGGGAAATGCCTGCTACTAGGACTACTGCACCCTGCCATCAAAACTACTATCGCCACCAAACCCAAAATCTTCTTAAACATACGGACTCCTCAATTCGTTGTACATTCTAAAAAGGAATGCAATGCATAACGACGCAGATAATGCCTTTTCATCAGACAGCGAAACGGAAATGCATGATGTCTCCATCTTGCACGATATACTCCTTACCCTCAAGTCGTAATTTCCCTTTTTCCTTCGCAACACTTTCACTGCCCGCCTCTATAAAATCCTGATACCCAATCACCTCAGCACGGATAAACCCACGCTCCATATCAGAATGAATTTTTCCTGCAGCTTGTGGTGCAGTAGAACTCTTAGGCGTTGTCCAAGCACGATTTTCTTTTTCACCCACAGTAAAGAACGTCATTAAACCTAATAAATCATACCCGGCTCGAATCATTCGATTAAGACCAGGCTCTTTTAAACCAATGGCTTCCAGATACTCTTCGCGTTCTGCATCCGTTTCTAGTGTTGCTATTTCTGATTCAATAGCGCTGCATAACACCACCATAGGATCACCCGATTCTGCCGCAATAGCTTCAACCACTTTCACTGCGTCATTGTACGGCTGACCGATCTCGTCTTCGGCAATGTTCGCCACATAAAGCATGGGCTTGGCCGTAATGAGATTGAGCGGTTTGAGGATTTTCCTTTCATCATCCGAAAGTTCATTCACGATAGGCCTCACGGATTTTCCATCATTCAGGGGAACTAAAACCCGTTTTAAAATTTCAGATAAGACTTTCGCATCCTTGTCTCCACTGCGAGCCAACTTTTCACTGCGTTTTAGATTCGACTCCACAACAGCAAGGTCTTTTAAAGCCAATTCCGTCATGATGGTTTCAATATCACTTTTGGGATCAATTTTGCCTTCGACATGCACTACGTTATCGTCTTCAAAACAACGCACTACATGGGCAATCGCTTCAACCTGCGCAATGTGTCCTAAGAACTGATTCCCCAAGCCTTCCCCTTCACTGGCCCCTTTCACCAAACCTGCAATGTCCACAAAATTCATCATCGTAGGCACAGATTGCATTGTAGGAACAAGCTCGGTCAGTTTATCTAAGCGCGGGTCAGGGACTGGAACGACCCCCACATTGGGTTCAATCGTACAAAATGGATAATTCGACGCAGCCACGGTGGTGCGTGTTAAAGCATTAAACGTTGTTGATTTACCCACATTAGGCAAACCGACAATCCCACAACTGAAACCCATCTGACACTCCTGTTAAAAATTGCTATAAACTTGCGCTTTAGTTTACACAAAAAAGACGCCCCACTGCTAAAAAACAGGGGGATACTTAGAAAAGCTTAAGTTCTTATGTTTTCTTAGTTAACACGTGAAGGACTTTAACAGCCGTTTCTTCAATAGCCCTACCCGTGACATCAATCACTGCCCAGCCCTGCTTCTCCGCCCATCGACGAGCCTGAACAGCTTCTTCCTGAACTTGCCTCAGGTCAGTATACCCACCATCATAACCCAACTCATGCTGAACACGTCCTGAACGCACAGCAGCAAGTGCTTGGGGTTTCATCACAAGACAAACCACCTTGCGGGGATCTATCCTCAATAATTCATTAGGCGGATCCATTCCAACCACCAAAGGCACATTTGCACAAGCATACCCTTGTACAGCGAGTACCATTGAAGTCGGTGTTTTTGTTGATCTAGAAACTCCCACCAACACCACGTCTGCTTTATGCAATGTACTTAAACACTGTCCATCATCATGATCAATGGTGAATTCGATAGCTTGGATGCGTTTAAAATAAGTTTCATTCAATTCATGCAATTTACTGTAATTCGCCGCCTGCTCTATTCCAGAAACAGTGCTCAGCAACTCGACAAGTGAGTGTGTCAAATCTAAAACCGGCAAACATTTCTCCGAACAGAGCTTGTCAATTGCGGCTTTAAAGTCTCTAGAAATTGTGGCATGAACCACCACGCCAAATTCTTGCTGGCGAATCATATCCAGACTACGCTGCTCTGCCGCAACATTATTGGCAAAGGGAACGCTGCGCACTTTAAAAGTGCTTGGCGGAAATTGGGTCAACACCGCATTCAACATATGCTCACCCAAAGAACCCGTAGCATCTGATATCAGCGTGATGGG
>JAJDCC010000225.1 GCA_029261015.1 Candidatus Omnitrophota bacterium
ATACCAACCAATGCGTATGGAGTCACTACCGTTTCATTGGGCAATCGCAATACAGCTTCAGCAAAAATGGGAACCCCATCTAACTCAGCTGCAACACCACCAGTGCTGTCCTCTTGATGGGTCCAACCAATTTCACCACCCGCCGCAAAATACTCGGTGAAGTTATACAGAATACGAGAATGCGCATAAAACTCTGTATCACTGTCATCATCCACATAGATCAGCGCCGACCCACCTAGCTCGACTTCAAACCGCTCGGCTCGCTGCACCTTGGCAGCTTCTTCAGCATGCACACCTTGTGCTGGAACAATCCCAATCAGACCCAGCATTACACTCAAAAACACTTTCTTCATCTTCACTCCCTATTGGTAGTTGTCATTCGAACTTCGACACCATTATACGGAGTGCTATTGCGTAGAACAAGCTCATATATTACTATATTTTTAGTCCAAACCCTATATTTGCTGTAAAAAATTCGTCTCAGGATCACTATGCGTTGGACAAAATTCTACTGAATCGCGACATGCTATGTGTCAGTCTTGACCACTCAGTCACAGAGTCAATTAGGAGGGATTATTATTGAGAGTTTTCTCCGTACTATCCGTATTAAAGGAAGCAGGTCCATCTTTTTTAATGAGATACACAGACAGAGCAATCATCGACACCATAACCGCCAGCAATATGACGATGCTCACTTTAAGGTAACGGTTCTGCTCATCTTCGTCCCAGCATTTCATGCAGCCCATTGCAGCCTCAGCTAATCTGCCTACTCTTTATATGCCGTCGTTGAAATCACTTCTACATTGAGGAAAATGCCTTCGGCTGTGGATTGATCTGCAATCTCTTGCAAGTGCTCTGCCTTAAATCTGATTTTATCGGCATCGGAGAGTTGATTCAAAAAACTGCGAAACCCGGTGTAGTTGACCAAATCCCACCACTCCTGTGCGTCTTTAAGGAAGTAGCCGACTTGTCTTTTCTGGGATTCTACACGTCCTAAACCCACCTGCTTCATGAGATCAGCATGTTTTTCTGTGTTGTCCAAACGCTCCCAGGTGTATGAATCAGGAAGCTTCACACCATAGGACTCAAAGCGACTGAGGCATAAATCGGATAAAGGTTTAAAAGACCCGTCGGCAAAACTGGTCATAGCAAAAAATCCACCAGGCTTTACAAAGGAAAGCAGCTGATTCAATGTATGCGCCATATCCTCCCAAAAAAACACACCAAAACCACTGACCAGGCCCTCAAAGGACCCTGGGCCCAAATGAATGTCATTCACATCAGAACAAATAAATTCAATATTGGATTGCTCTGCCTGTGATGCATTCTCTAGAGCCTTTTTCAACATTCCCACAGATAGGTCGCAGGCCGACACACGGCCATTGGGTAAACGCTTAGCTAATTCAATCGCCACCTTACCGGTTCCGGTCGCTGCATCCAAAACCTTTTCATGGCCCAAAAGGGACAGTTGTTCTACTAATTGTTGCGCACCATGATCAAAAAAACGCATCGCCGGCTTATCGTAGCCTTCGGATGCTTCATCAAATCCTTGCCGTATCACTTGCCGAAATTGTTCCGTATCCATTGCGTCTTCCTATATGTTCAACTATCTGAGAGCTTTGGGATCTAATGCATATAGAATTGGCTGCATTAATTCATCTACTTTTTCAGTCCTTTGTTCGTCTTGGTACGCAACTACGCGAATGTTGTAGACCTGATTGCGTTTCATTCCATCTACATCATCCGATTCTAGTATCACTTCAGTAGCACCTACTTCTATCCTTTGTCTTTCTATTAAGTAATCATTTGGATCCAAGGGATTTTGATAATAAATATCCAGAAATAGCGGAGTCTGAAGCCTTTCTCTTAAATTCAAAGCCAACATGTATTTTTGACTTGGAGGCTTGTGATCAAAACTCAGAGTAAAACCTGCACCCATTACAGTAAATAACCGACTACTTGCAGCATCGGGCATGCTCACACATCCAACTACAGTCAAACAGAATAATATTGTTAGCACAAACTTCATAAGTTCTCCCTACCTTTTATCTAATGAGGTCCTTGGCTACGAAATTTTACATTTAGAATCTACTCAATCTATCCACGAAGCAAACTCTATCGGTTGAAAACATGAGTACCCATTGAACACCTTATCGTTACATCCATTCCAATCACCCTCATTATCGTAATCAATATAACCCAAATATGATGTGACAAATTGCTCATGACTCATTCCACTATACGCAACAGACCAAAATAACACTAGCAAACCCTCGCCAAAGATTGCAGGGTTCAGATCCTCCGGCCCCATGATCTGAAATGCATACCGTGACTTAACTTCCTTGGGATTTATAACATGCCTTATTTCTTGAAAATATCTCTCAACTGAACCATTAACAGGTATATATTTATGGAGGATAAACTCACCAGCAAAATAAAAATCGTTTCTCTTAAACAAAGATCCTTGCCCTTCCAAAGACTCTGATAGTTCTTTCTCAAGCACCTCTCGAGGAATTCCCTCATTTGTTTGTAAGTAATTCCTAATATCGATTAGTACTAATTCTTTATGATAGAACTCATAATCAAAATAACTAAATCTAGTTCTCTTATCCGCTTCATATTTTTTCTTTAATACCTCTTGTCTAAAACGAATAGGTAGAACTCTGAAATTGTTATGGAATACGTTTACAGCAGGTTTAATTCCATAGTTTGTCTGCTCAAGCGTAGATCGAATCCAGCCTTTTTCTCTATCGAAGTAAAATCTAATGTCTGACAAGCCCAATAAAGGTCGATTTTCCAAATGAATTTGTTCTTTGAGTATCTCTGACTGCTTACCGATATAAATCAATGTCCACGCTAAAATTCCTATATGTAGAAGAGGAAATAATACTGGTTTGATAAAGCCGCCATAGAAACTATGTCAATGGCAACCAAGCCTTCCTAACCAAGACTTCTTCCAATATCTTTTGGTCTTATATATCCAATGCTTCATACACACATTATATCCTGTCCCGTAGCATCTCAACCTGCCTCAAGCTTGGTGAATAGAAAAAGGCGAACCTTTTCAGATTCGCCTTCTTCGAAATAAAGTCTGGCAACGACCTACTCTCACACAACCTTGCGGTAGCACTACCATCGGCCTTAAGGAGCTTAACGTCCGAATTCGGAATGGGATCGGGTGTGACCTCCTCAGAATAGTCACCAGACAATCTGGGTCTCTTTCATATCTTTCAATAAAAGAGAAAATCTCAAATTGTAAAAGCACTTAAACAATTAGTCTGTCAGTAAATAAGTCAAAGAATAAAAAAGGCAGTAAGCCTCACGGGCGATTAGTACTCCTAAGCTCAAACAGTCACCTGTCTTACACTCGAAGCCTATCAACCAGGTAGTCTACCTGGGCCCTTCAGATACCATAATGGTATGGGAAACCTAGTTTTAGGGGAGGCTTGGCGCTTAGATGCTTTCAGCGCTTATCCGTTCCAGACACGACTATCCAGCTATGCCCTTGGCAGGACAACTGGGACACCGGAGGTCTGTTAACCCGGGTCCTCTCGTACTACGGGTTATTCCCTTCAAGTTTCCTACACCCACATGAGATAGAGACCGAACTGTCTCACGACGTTCTAAACCCAGCTCGCGTACCGCTTTAACCGGCGAACAGCCGGACCCTTGGGACCTTCTCCAGCCCCAGGATGCGATGAGCCGACATCGAGGTGCCAAACCGGTTCGTCGATATGAACTCTCGGAACCGATAAGCCTGTTATCCCTAGAGTACCTATTATCCGTTGAGCGATGGCGATTCCACCTTCTACCACCGGATCATTAAGCCCAACTTTCGTTCCTGTTCGACATGCACGTCTCACAGTCA
>JAJDCC010000226.1 GCA_029261015.1 Candidatus Omnitrophota bacterium
GTGTAGGTATTCATCTGGTGCGCAAGGGTGATTTTAAATTAACAACGGAAGCTGGTTTGGGTTTTGAGCACACTGAGTTTCGGGATGGGACTTCAAGCCGCAGTGATCCTGTTTTAGTGGCTAAGGCTTCATTGGAGAAAGAACTCATTAAGGGCGCCAAGGTAGCACAGGATTTTACCTATTGGCCGAATTTAGGAGATTTCAGTGAGTACCGCCTAAAATCTGAAACATCATTGACATCGCCGTTGACAGAAAATGTTTCACTGAGATTCAGTTTGCTGGATGAGTATTTATCAAACCCAGCAGCGGGTACCAAAAAGAATGATTTAAGGGCCACGTCTTCGTTGGTCTATACCTACTAAATAGTGTAGTAGAGGGAGAAGAACATGGAAGAGCAGACTGTAGTTGAAAAAATCATAGAAATGGTCAGTGTTTATGGTTTGCAGCTTCTTGCTGCTTTAGCCATTTTTGTGATTGGAAAATGGGTAATCAATATTTTGCTCAAGGTTATGGATCGCGCTATGAAGAAAGCGAATGTGGAAGACACATTGGCCAAGTTCATTCATAACTTGTGTTATTTTGCATTATTATCGTTTGTGATCATTGCTGCTGTTGGTAAATTGGGTGTGCAGACCACTTCGTTTGTTGCGGTTATCGGTGCGGCAGGTTTAGCCGTAGGTTTGGCTTTGCAAGGATCCTTATCCAATTTTGCTGCAGGGGTTCTGTTGATTCTTTTCAAACCCTTTAAGCTAGGTGACTTTATTGAAGCAGGAGGGACCTTGGGTAGTGTGCAGGGTATCCAAATTTTCAATACGGTTTTAGCTCATCCGGATAACCGAAAACAAATCGTGCCTAACTCCCAGATATTAGGAGGCACCATCACAAATTTCACAGCGATTGAGCGACGTCGTGTGGATATGGTTTTTGGAATTGGCTACGATGATGATTTGCTTAAAGCAAAAAATATCCTGATTGAGTTAGTGAACAGCCAAGAGGGTGTTTTGAAGGAACCTGAACCGGTAGTGGTGGTAGGAGAACTAGGGGATAGCAGTGTGAACTTTAACGTGCGCCCTTGGTGTAAGCCTGCAGATTATTGGGGTGTCTACTGTGGAATGATGGAGCGTGTTAAACTGCGCTTTGATCAAGAAGGCATTTCTATTCCGTACCCACAGCAGGATGTGCACATTAAGGCTGAGGGTGTTCAAGCTTTAGCTCAGGCCACTTCACAGGCGGCAGCTTAAGTATTTCACGACTACTAGAGGAGAACTCATGAAGAAATTCTTAGGTCTAATTGTTATTCTATGTATTGTGCTTGCTGTGATGAAGAATCCCATTGCTAAAGCTGCTGTAGAAAGCGGTGTCAAAGTGATGACAGGATTAGATCTGAGCATTTCTTCATTGAAGGTAGGTGTCTTGAAGAGTTATGTCGGGATTAAAGACCTCAAACTGAACAATCCTGCAGGTTTTCCTGACCCCACAATGGTCGATATGCCAGAAATTTATGTCGACTATAACTTGGGTGCATTCCTCAAAAAGAATGTGCATCTTGAGGAAGTTCGCATTGACTTGAACGAGGTCTACATTGTGACCGACGCTCAGGGCAACATGAATCTGGACGCGCTTAAGATGGGCGGAGATGAAAAAGATGCTAAGCCCAAGGACACCGCTGATAAAGCTGAACCCAAAGCAGCTGCTAGTTTTGCGATTGATTTGCTTAAGGTTAGGGTAGGCACCGTTTACATTAAAGATTACTCAAAAGGGGCTCAACCTAAAGTTCAGGAAATCAAAATCAATATCGATGAGGAATATGCCAATATTGACAGTCAGGCTAAGTTGATCCGTTTGGTCACTTGGACGGTGTTAAAGAATAAAGCCATTCCCAATTTGCCTGGTTTACAAAACTTCATCGGAAACAATTTGGGTAATGTGAATGAATTGGTGGGGAATTCTTTGCAGGCGGCTCAACAATTAGGTGGGCAGGCGACTAAGCAGTTGACCGAAACCACGAATGCTTTAAAAGGTACGGCGACATCGACAGTGAAAGATGCTGCGGCCATTGGTAAAGATACCTTAGGGACCGCAACAGGTGCAGTAAAAGACACAACCGATGCCTTGAAGAAGCTCAACCCATTCGGAGAATGATTTCAATTTAAGCATGAAATCGGTAATCCAGTTTTTGACACATGACATCTGGCGTGTTCGGCTAGCGCAGGTTTCCAGGGAGCGATACTTCTTGTTTCGCTCCCTGCGTGTTGTTTTGCTTGCTTTTCGCGGTTTTGCAGAAGACAAGTGTCAATTACGTGCCTCAGCTTTGACCTTCTACTCTTTGCTTTCTATTGTCCCTGTGGTTGCCATGATGTTTGGTATTGCCAAGGGTTTTGGTTTTGAAACCAAAATTGAACAGTTACTCACCGAACGTATGGCGGGTCAGGAAGAAGTAGCGGCTTGGTTGATTCAATTCGCTCAAGCTTTTCTCGAAAATACAAAGGGTGGTGTTGTTGCGGGTGTGGGGATCGTCTTGCTATTTTGGGCGGTAATCAAAGTTTTAGGTCAGATAGAAGATTCATTTAATGATATCTGGGGTGTGCGTGAAGCACGCAATTGGGGGCGTAAGTTAGGCGATTATTTATCGATCATGTTGATCTGCCCTGTTTTACTGGTTCTGGCGAGCAGTATGACGGTATTCATGACGACACAGCTAAAAAGAGTCGATGTGTCAATGGAGGCGACGGCATTTTTGACAGGTGGGTTGACAGCCGTTTTTATCAAAATCAGTCCCTTTTTTGTGCTGTGGTTTTTATTTGCTTTTGTGTATATGTTTATGCCCAATACCAAGGTGAGTTTTAAAGGGGGGATCACAGCAGGAATTGTGGCGGGAACCCTATATCAATTGACGCAGTGGTTATACATTTCTTTTCAGGTGGGGGCTGCCAATTATAGTGCGGTTTACGGAAGCTTTGCGGCGCTGCCTTTATTTTTGGTTTGGCTGCAGATCAGTTGGCTGGTGGTGCTCTTTGGTGCTGAAATTTCTTTTGCTATCGATAATGATGAAACCTATGAATTTGAGCGTGACTGTTTGAATGCCAGTCCGCGCTTGAAAAGGCTGATGTGTCTACGGATTACGGAAATTTTTGCCAAGAATTTTGCTCAAAGCAATCCCCCCTTGCGCGCAACCGAAATTGCTCATACACTAGAAGCCCCGATTCGATTGATTCGAGAGTTAATTGATGATTTGGTTCATGCCAAAGTATTGATAGAAGTCAGTAGTGAAAGCAAGCAGGTGCACCTTTATCAGCCTGCTAAATCACTGGAGCAGTTAACGATACATCAAATCGTTGATGCTTTAGATAGGCGCGGCGAAGACAATCTTGTGATTGTGAAGCCGAACAGTTTGGATGCGATAACACGTCGTGTGGAAGTGTTAGAGCAAAATGTGATGATGTCTGAAGAGAATGTACGGATTCAAGACGTCTAAAGTAGGAGAGAGTATGAAGCGTTTAATGAGTTTATTGATGGTTGCAGGGTTGGTTTTCTCAGCTGGCTTGATCGGTTGTGAGAAAAAGAGCGATCTTGAGAAGAGCATGGAAAAGGCTGGTAAGGATGCTGACAAAGCAGCTGCTGGCGCCGTGGATTCTGCAAGCAAGGCTTTGGGCCACTAAGAGCCCTTTGTTTGAAATATCACCCTCTTTGGAAGGATAAGCCATAGAGGGTGATTTT
>JAJDCC010000227.1 GCA_029261015.1 Candidatus Omnitrophota bacterium
ATCCATACACAAGCAGAACAAATTTTGTCGCTAAAGAAATTTGTAAAATCTTTGGACGATGGTGCGTTTGTTGGTGACACCAAATAACGACAGGCCTCAACGCTTGTTCCGTACCAAAATAACAATACACACCAGCCATACTCGCAACCAGTGGGATGGCCGGCAGAGCTTTAGCCATTTCAATAAGAGGCTGCTGTGCTATTTCATGAACACCCAACGTGACGGCTAAGAACACAATTAAAAACCCTATTGAAATAGAAAAGGTAACGCCTCCAGGAAGTCGTACTGTGTGCTCTAAAACAGGTTTCCATTCTTGCCGCTTTAAGGTTTGCGGTGCTTTGATGGCTATTAAATATCGATGAATCGGACGGTACCAATGAAGCGGCATCAATAATGCAAAAACAACACCTACAAAAGGAAGGGCTATTAAGAATAAAGTCCTCGTGACTTCCCATTGGAATGCATCTAATAGCCATGTTGAGCCTGAATACACTAAACTCGAACCAAAACCAAAGATAACCAGGCTCACCAGCCACACTGTTATCAATTGTCTACGGATTACTCTCGCATCAGGTTGTTCAATTGGCATCACAAACCAAACTGTGCTTTTCACAGCACCCTTTTGTTACGAACTTTCATCATTTTTTATGTGTGACTAAGCCGTAACTTCAAGTATACCTGACCTTAAAAAATGACAAATAAGGTATTATTTAAGAGGGATTATTAGATCTGGGAGGCCCACCGCAGGAAGCGGAGGAATTCTTTACGACGATGAAAGGTGAATGATAAAAATTGAGACGCGGTCAAATCGGAAGCTCTGAGCAAATTACCCTGCTCATCTGTAACACCATAAGTCTCCAGACGCCACCTCAATAAAGGTGATCGCCAGGGAGTCATTAGGTTGAATCCCGTCAAACGTATTAGGGTTATAAGCATTTTTAGCCAAGTCATAGGTCACTCACAATTTGATTATTCCTTGTTAACAAACTATAACACAAGCCCTTTAGCTCGGGCAGTTTTACCTTGAGGCACCAGAATCAGCTATGCTAGACTACGAACGATGACAGAAATAAAATTACCTCATTTTAGGGTATCTGATCAAGGCGAAGCAGTCCTTGAGGACTCCCCTATCGCCATGCCCCAGGTCTATGATCAACCCAAGTTAGTCCAAGTATGCCAGGGGCGATTGCGCCACACTGAAGCAGTTATTGCTCAAATACTGCGCAACTCCTATCACGGAGTTAAAGGTGCCGAAATGCAACAACTGAGCAATGAATTTGCACCACTCATTCAATGGGCTCAGAGTTGCTGGGACTACCTGCTAACCGTCAAGGGTTGTCGCTTTGTGCCCAGGCACTCGAGTGACCGCCTGGCCATTCGTGGAGATTATCGGGCTTTCTTGGAAAAAGATTTCCATAAACTGATTAACCGTGTCTTTCAAGAGCAAGTCTTATTTTTTGCTCAGAATCCTCATCTTGAGGATTTCCATTTTTGGATCCGCACACAATTGTGGTCGAAAGTGGTCGAAGAATACTGCCTCTTAAGTAAACCTCAAGATGATCGTCAGCGCCATCTAACAGGCTATAGCTACCTCAGATGTGTGCCTTATAATTTTTTGAACCCATTGCATAACTCTATTGTAAATAAAGCTCTGAGCAAATTGCCCGCGGATGAGGCAACTTGTATTCGCTTTTACTTTATGCATTTTTTTACACTTGAAGCACTTGCCAAAAACACAGGAAAAGCACCACAAAAACTACATATGCTATTGGTCAGTGGTTTAACTCATTTGTGGACAGATAACCCTCTTGCTTACAGTTTGATCCGTCAAATTGAACGCTATTAAAAGTACTTTTCATCAGGAGATTGCATTACATGCCCGTTTCACCCGTTAAATTAAAATTAAGTAAAGAGCACTGGGCTTTACCTGGTATCTTTTTGACTCCCAAACAAGGTCATTTAAAATGGGATATTATTCTAGGTTTGGTCATTCTCCACCTAGGTGCTTTATTAGCTCCTTGGACTTTTACATGGAAAGGTTTCTGGACACTAGTGGTTCTACAGTTCATCACCGCCGTAGGGATCACATTGGGCTATCATCGCTACTTAACACACCGCAACTTCCGTTGTCCTAAGTGGGTGGAGTATGCGATTACTCTAGCTGGCTTACATGCTCTACAAGGTGGCCCCATTAAATGGGTATCAACACACCGCATTCATCATGCTTTTTCTGACCGCCCATCCGATCCGCACAGTCCCAATCGTGGGTTTTGGTGGGCTCATATCGGTTGGTTATGCATTTACGATAAACTCATTGATGATCCCAAATCCTACGAAAAATTTGTGCCCGATTTATTACAGGACCCTGTGCACCGGTTTTTAGAGAAAACCGTGGTCTTACACGCGATTGTATTGGGCGCGCTACTTCTTCTTTGGGGAGGTCTTTCTGCTTTAATTTGGGGACTCTTTCTACGCACCGTTATTGTTTATCACACAACATGGTTGGTCAATTCAGCAGCCCATGTTTGGGGTTACCAAACCTACACAACGAATGAAGGCTCACGCAATAATTGGTGGGTGGCTTTATTGACTTTTGGTGAAGGTTGGCACAATAACCATCACGCCTATCCACACTCTGCTGCGCATGGTTTACGGTGGTGGGAATTGGATGTCACGTACCTTACGATTCGTCTGATGAAAGCATTACGACTAGTCCGACGCGTACAATTACCCAAGGGTGGCCCTGCGCGATTACCCTTACCCCAAGCTCCATCCATGCCCGTGGCTAGTATGGCAAGTAGCGTCGCTTCTCAATAAAGGGATTGTTTCATGGAGCCTTTTCGGCTCCATAAATGGTCAATACATACCACAGCATCTACCATCCAAAAACCGGAATCCTCAGAAGAGTATTCCATTCGCGCACATAGCGTTCACCATGAACCGAATGTAGCCTTTCAGCAATAGTCCGTTACAAAAACAGGAAGGCCACAACAACGTCATGGCCTTCCCTAAGTTACAGGTAGAGCACCCTTGCGGGCGTTCATGATTGCCGAGTCAGTATCTCCTTGATACCGCACCAGCGGTCTCGCAGCAGGTGCATCAGATTTCTCAGACGCAGGGCAGTGCTGCGGAGCACCGCACTCAGCTCCACAAACTTATCTACCTATAGAACCGCTTTAGCGACGGCGAGCCGTCTTACGCTTTGCGGTCTTGCGCTTCGTAGCCTTCTTGGCTGACTTACGCTTTACCTTACGCTTTGTCGCTTTCTTAGCCGTCTTGCGCTTGGTCTTACGCTTTGTAGCCTTCTTAGCTGTCTTGCGCTTTGTCTTACGCTTGACCGCCTTCTTGGCTGTCTTGCGCTTTACCTTACGCTTGACTGCCTTCTTGGCTGTCTTGCGCTTAGTTGTCTTGCGCTTTGTAGCTTTTTTAGCTTTTTTTCGCTTTACTGCCATGATTTCACCCCCTCTCAATCGTTTAGGGTTTCAAACATCCCTTTATAGAGTCCGACTCTATGTGGGAAATCAGTCATACTGCAAAAGAGTCACCACGTCGCAATCATCCAGGCGTTTTCTTCCAGACAACCCCAGCAGTTCAATCAAAAAAGCAAAACCCGTAATGCTCGCGCCACATTGTTTCACCAAATTCACTGTCGCTTCCATGGTGCCACCTGTAGCTAAAAGGTCATCAACTAACCAAACATGTGAACCTGCTTTCAAAGCATCCTGATGAATTTCTAAAGTATCGGTTCCATATTCCAAGGTGTAAGTAGCCTGGAATGTCTTATGCGGTAATTTCCCCTGCTTGCGCACTAATACCAAACCCACACCTAATTCATAAGCCAACGCCGATCCAAAAATGAGGCCACGCGACTCAATAGCGACTATGGCATCCACTTTATTTTTATCTAATCTCTCAGCGAGAACTTGAATCGCCTTTTTAAATACTGTGGCTTCTTGCAGAAGTGGCGTAATGTCTCGAAAAATAATCCCAGGTTTAGGGAAATTTGGCACATCGCGAATATATTCTTTAAATACATTCACCAAATCATCTTGGGTTTTATTCTTTACCACCTGTGAACCCATATTTATCCTCGAAAACCATAAGCTATGTACCATACTGCTCCTGCCAACGCCACACGGTACCAACCGAACACAAAGAGACCAAATTTAGAAATGAACTGCACAAATCCCTTGATCGCAATTGCAGCCACAATTCCTGACGTCACCATTCCGATCACAAAACTCAACATCGAAATTTCGTCGAAAAAACCTTGAGAATTTACAGCAAAATCAAGACAGGTTGCCGCACCAAGAGTAGGTAGTGCTAAAAGAAAACTATATTCAGCAGAAACTTTTTTTGAGAGACCACATAAAAGTGCGGCCAAAATAGTGACCATGGAACGGGATGTCCCAGGCCAAAGCGCCAAACATTGGGCACTCCCTATGATGAAAGCATGCATCATCGTCATTGAATACACGTCACCTTCGGGGACTTGTGGCCTTTTGGCCACCCAGCGATCAACCCCATTCATCACAAATCCACCTATTGCCAGAGCAATAATGACAGGCATTACCCCAAAAAGGTGTTCCTTGATATATCGATGGGTGAGTAAACCTATGATTGCTGCAGGAGCAAAGCTAATACAAACATTACGGAAAAGATGAAAGCCTTGGGCACTCTTGCCAAGCAAACCTTGGAACATCGCTTTAACGTGTTCGCGATATAAGCCCAAAACGGCAAATAGGGCACCACCCTGTATCACTACTTCAAAAGTCTTAACCGCTTCTCCTTCTAACTGAAGCGCTTTTGAAACAAGAATCAGATGCCCCGTTGAGGAAACGGGAAGGAATTCGGTAAGTCCTTCGACTATACCTAGAATAATGGCATCAAGTGGCTGAACCATCATTTAGATGCTCCTAAGTGGCCACTTCCAAACTGCCAAAAACTGTCTACCGAAGTGATACACATACGTATCGACTTCTTACTTGCGTTGCAACGAAAAATCGTCGCACTCCTTTGTTCAGCTGCCCACTCATCAATGTGCTGTGTCATCGCTTTATGCAATTCACTTTCGCAACACTGTGGTGGCGTTTCAAACGGCGCTCCGATTGCTTACGCCATTAATTGAACTCTCCAGCCAACTCTGCAAGCAACACCCATTGGGTGTATTCATTATCAAGGTACACAGAAAAAAATACTTAATTTCAATTAAACCAACAAATGGATTCTATACTGTTAACAACAACTCTGCAATTGATAATCTCAAACTTTTATCAAAAACACTTTTTGTTTTTTTAACTCTCAAAATCCATTTCAATGATCAAAATTTTAAGCAAACAAAATTGCAAAGTTAAACTTAATTTCATTCATCATAAAAAACGTAGCATGTTATGCAAAAAAATACAATGCAAACACAGTTTTTTTTCAATAATTCAATCTTTTGAATGATGCAAATGCACAACAAAAATGCGGAATTGAATGCACAATAACAGTGTGATTGTTTTGTGTGAAGAATGGATTTATGAAGTGAAGAATTACAAGAAACGTACTCTAGAAAAGAAGAACAGCTGGGCTTATTGCCCCAGCTGTTCTTTAATGATTGAAGCTAAATCAATGCCTTGTGCATTAAGGGAACCACTTACCGACCAAACAATCTCACCAGCAGCATTAACCATCGCATATGCGGGCACGCCTTCTACCTGGTACTGTGTTGCGACCAAGGCCTGCTCTTCAGATTCACCCACTGTTGTCACAACAGGATAATTGAGTGGCTGTGATTCCAAGAAGGTCTTTAGCGCACTCACATCTTGATCAATACTCACACCCACAACACGAAAACCTTGCGAATTAAATTCATTCACTGCCTCTGAAATCATGGGGATATCGCCACGACAGTAAGGACACCAACTAGCCCAAAATTTCAGCAAAGTAAGCGCATGCTTTTTATCTGGAATTTTAATGCTCTCACCTGCCATGTCTTTGACTTTAAATTTTGGGGCAATTGCCCCTGCTTTAATTGCGTCTGGTAAAGCGGCTCCATCAATACTGGCCACATCCTCTCTGGGAACCCCCACTAAAACCATGTCTCCAGTTATCCGTAACACTTTACCTTGAAGTTGAGTTCCCTCTTTGAGGACAATCTCTTCAGCACTGACTGACGCTGTCCCCACCCATGCCATACTAGACATCAGAATCACCACAAAACACCGATTTAAAATCATGGAAAACTCCTTAATTGAATACCTTTTAATGACCAATTCTAGCATACCTGAGAAGCTTGCCTCCCCGGAACCCTCCCGCTATACTGTAGGACCAGTTTCTGAAGTTGATAATCAAGAAAGTGATATGCACAATGGCCAAAACACTGTTCGAAAAAATTTGGGATCGTCACGTCGTTAAAACACGCAAAGACGGAGTGACTCTCCTCTATATAGATCGTCATCTCGTTCATGAGGTGACTAGCCCTCAGGCATTCGATGGGTTGCGCGAAACAGGTCGCCCAGTGAGACGCCCAGAATTGACCTATGCCACAATGGATCATAATATTCCCACTGATGAGACCCGCTTGGCCATTCAAGACCCCATTGCCAAAGCACAAGTAGATGCGCTACGAAATAACTGTAAAGAGTTTGGCGTTAAATTGTATGACTTGGATAGTAATCAGCAAGGCATCGTACACATCATTGGTCCTGAATTAGGCTTAACGCTTCCCGGCACAACTATCGTATGTGGGGATTCACACACATCCACTCACGGTGCGTTTGGCGCTTTAGCCTTTGGAATTGGGACATCAGAAGTAGAGCATGTATTAGCCACCCAATGTTTACCACAGAAAAAAGCAAAAACGTTTAAAGTCTCTTTTGATGGTCAACTGAAACCAGGCGTCAGCGCTAAAGACATGATTCTAAAACTGATTGGCGAAATCGGTGCAGCAGGAGGTACCGGCTACGTTCTGGAGTATTGTGGAGAAGCTATCCGTAGCCTTTCAATGGAAGCCCGCATGACCATCTGCAATATGAGCATTGAAGCAGGTGCTCGCGCAGGTATCATTGCTCCAGATGAAGTCACTTTAGAATACATCACATCAAGTGACCGACCTTATGCGCCAAAGGGTGCTGCACTAGAAGAAGCGAAAGCTTTGTGGAAAACGTTGCAAACAGATGAGGGAGCAACCTTTGATCGTGAGATCCACATAGATGTCAGCAATTTAACCCCGCAAATCACTTGGGGAACAAGCCCTGGAATGGTGACCGACGTCGCTGGTAATGTCCCCGCATTAGATGCAGTTCCCGGATACAGTGCCTCTGATGTTCAAAAATCATTGGACTATATGGGGCTAAAACCTGGAACCCCAATGACTGATGTGACTATCGACGTAGTCTTTATCGGAAGCTGTACTAATGCGCGCATTGAAGACTTGCGACAAGCAGCAGCCATTTTTAGAGGGAAAAAAGTAGCGTCCAGTGTTACTGCCTTAGTAGTTCCTGGCTCACAGCAAGTTAAAGCTCAAGCAGAAGCAGAAGGTTTAGATAGCATCTTTATAGAAGCCGGCTGCCAGTGGAGACAATCTGGCTGCAGCATGTGTTTAGGGATGAATAATGACCAACTCAAGCCTCAACAGCGCTGCGCATCCACATCGAATCGAAACTTTGAAGGCCGCCAAGGAAAAGGCGGTCGCACACACTTGGTCAGTCCTCAAATGGCAGCCGCAGCTGCTATTGAAGGTAAATTTGTAGACATTACGACTTGGTCGGAGGTAAGTTAATGGAACCATTCACACAACACACAGGCTGGGTCGCCACATTAAACCGTGCTAATGTCGATACTGACCAAATCATTCCTAAGCAATTCATGAAGCTCATTACCCGAACGGGGTTTGGAAAACATGCTTTCAACGACTGGAGGTATTTACCAAACGGCGACATGGATAAAAATTTTGAATTAAACCAAGAACATGCACAAGGGGCATCTGTATTGATTACCCGCAACAATTTTGGGTGTGGGTCTTCGCGTGAACATGCTGTTTGGGCTATTAAGCAGTATGGTTTTCGTACACTCGTTGCGCCTCGTGTCGTTCAAGGAGATTCAACCATCCCTGGATTTGCGGATATTTTTCGTAATAACTGCCTTAAGAATGGAGTGCTCACCATCGAGTTAGATACCGAAACTGTAGACAAACTCTTTGCGGCAATGAGCAACCAGCCTCGAGCAGAAGCGACCATAGATTTACCAGCGCAAACGTTCACACTGCACACTAAAACTCCCATTCAAGTGGCTTTTGATATTGATCCTGCAACTAAGGATCAGCTTATTCAAGGTTTAGATGAAATTGCCTTAACCTTACAAAGCGACACCGACATCACCACTTTTGAAAAACAGCATAATGTCCAGTGGACAGCAAAAACGTAGTTTTTTTAATCCTCAGTTCTTACTTCATGAGCGCAGGCGATCCCATCGCCTCGCTCTGATTCTGTTTGGATCCATCGTTGCCTACTTATTCACTCAGCATTTCATCATCAGCCTAGGCATGATCAGCGAGCACAGTATGAGCCCCACTCTTCAGGATGGAAACCTCTTCTTAGTCAATAAATACATTTATCACATCAGCAAACCTAAGCATGGCGATATTGTTGTCTTGAGAACCGAAAAATATTCGGAAGAAGAATACATTAAGAGAGTGATTGCCCTTGAAGGGGATACGATTGCCATTCGTAATGGAGAGGTTTGGTTAAACGGAGTGCGAATCGAAGAGCCTTACATTAAAGGCAAAACATTTCCGGATTTTGGGCCACATATTGTATCTAGCGGCATGTGTTTTGTGATGGGAGACAATCGCATGCACAGCGTAGACAGCCGTGAATTTGGATCGCTCCCCATCACACAACTTCAAGGAAAAATCAGTCCAGGTAAATGGTTCTCCTGGAATTAGCGAGTCGGTTCCCAGACAACATTGCCTGAAGGATCTACATAACCAAACGCGCCATTAAGTTTTACTCGAGCCAGGCCTTCCTGAAAGTCCCAAGCTTCTTCGTAAATCGCAGGAACAACTAAAGTCCCTTCCTTATCGATGAACCCCCATTTGCCTATAATCTGCACCCTTGCTCTGTCTTCAGCAAAACTCCATGCAAACTCATACTTAGGAGGGATCACTAACTTGCCTTTGGCATTAATAAAACCGTACTTTTCATCTTTCTTTACGCTAGCCATCTCTTGCGAAAAACTCCACCCTGCTTGATACTGAGGTTTCACAAGATAGTTGCCTTCTTTATCTATATAACCGTACTTTCCGTCCACAACAACTGCTGCAAACCCCTCAGCAAATCGGTCTCCCCAACTGTATTGAGGCTCAATCACCAAACTGCCTTCTTTATCCATATATCCATACTTGAAATCAACCTGCACAAAGTACGGACCACCCTCTTCCTCTTCAGCTCCTTCTTCTTGAGCCCAGGCAAATTGCCCACCGACTAGGAGTAAGCTCATCCATATACCGAAAAACTTTTTCATGCCTTACTCCTCATCCTCATCAGCAAGAACAGCTTCTTCTGGCTGGTGTCTAATCGTCTCTCGTCCCTGTGAAGCCGCATTCTGCTTATCCTTGTATTTCACAAATTGGCGACTGATTTCATCAAAAGCTTCGCGAATCGTTGCAGCAGCCTCATGGCCTTCTTCATGCACCACTAAAGCCTTTTTAGGGACATGGCAGGTCAGTGAAATGGTGTATAAAGCGCGTGGCACATTTTGCTCAATGGCAACATGTGTGGACACCGATCCTTGATCGACCACCTTAGTTTGCTCCTCTAGGCGATCTAGCAAATCTTCAACCAGATTGCGAACGGGGGTTTTGTGCTCAACATGCTTCAGGGTAACGAACCTTTTCATCGTGCCTCCTTAAGGTCTTTCACATACTGATTAGGGATACCACTAGCATATCACAGACTCCAAAGGTCCTGCTCTAAGACCCATCCCACTAGCCCATCTTGACGAACAACCTGCAACCAGCCTCCTTGAGCACGGCTCAAAAGCTTGACCTGAGCACCTTCTGGAAGGGAGAAATGAGCCGTTCCGTCCTCAGATGGGGCAAATCGAGCTTGGGCTTCTGAAACCACCACTATAGCGAATGGCTGAGATTCCCAAGCCATACGCCCTCCTAAAGCAGCTATTAAAAACACACCTAAAAGAGTCATCATTATGGCGACCCGCTTTAATCCTGCTATTTGGGGTAACCATAATGCTAAAGACCAAAAAAACAAAAGCATCAGCAATCCCACAAGTATCCCGTAAGCAAATGAGGCGGTACTTCCAGACCACACTCGATAGGCCCACCTCAACATCATGGGTTGCTGAACTGAATCTTTTTGCGCCCTGTACAATAAACTTTCGGCATATTTGATATTGGCTTTGAAATCCGGGTCCGACGGGATAAAGTGTTGCGCCTTCTTATAGGCCCACAAAGCGCGACCTGTCTCTCCCTGCTTTAACCAAGCATTGCCCAAATTGTAGTAAATAGGTCCACTTTGCACCTCTTTCAAAATCGCCTCATATCCTCGGACCGCTTGCTCGAAATCTTCAGCCAAATAATGGGCATTGGCTTGAGCCCATTGCTGCTTCCACGAAGCATTGTGTGTTTGTGCCGATACCCAAGAAACACAACTGCTCGATAAGATGATGGCTAGCGCTGTTTGAAGAATGACTCTCATCATGTTTTTATTTTTTCTAACGCCCTAATCAGCATTTCTGTTTGATTGACCACTTCAGGCATATTGCCTGCCAATTCAGATTGCGGAGCAAAACGCACCGCATCACATTGATCCAAAAGCGCTTTCACCTGAGCCACTTGTTCGCTGGGCACTCCCTTACCGGGTAAGTGCTGTTCTGCTTCAGCAGCAGTGAATCCCTCAATAGGCAATCTAAAACGTGCCCCCACATAATGCTGTAATGTTTTATGAATCACCGCATAAAACGATTCTATTTCGCGTGATTGTAAATGTTTGTGTGCCTGCTTAAGGTGCGCTTGTGATTGATTGAATGCTCGACTGGCTTTGAGTAAATGTGGGTCTGCATGTAACCGTTGCCGATACTTTAAAAATACTGCTTGAGCAACAAACAATAAAATACCCACTGAAAAAATTACCCAATAACCCACACTGTGGTACCACTTCCAACCTATGGGATAGACTTTCCCTAATGTGTCTTTAATGTAAACAATATCTTTACCCAGTTTTTCTGTTTTCTTAGCACCTTGAGGAAGCGCATCCACTGCAGAAAGAATAGCTGGCTGCAATCCTTCACTCGATGGTGTCACCACAATCGCTAAAGGCTCTGCGACTTCAATTTGATAGTCACCCAATTGTGGATTAAAAAAACTCAACTCAGCATAGGGCAATTGGGATACAGAAATATCCAGAGGAATGAAAACCTGCTCATAAACAACATAACCCGCCTGTGCATTCTCTAATAGTTTAGCTTCATAGGTTTTCCATCCAGCGTCCTGTCGAATAACCGGTGGTTTTAAGGTATCCAGATTACCTTTTCCACGGATGATCCAACGGACTGTCACGGGTTCACCCGTACTCACTTCCAAAGGTGATGCTTGGCGTTGTAATTGAAATTGACCTACAGCCCCTTGAAATGAAGCTGGGCGCCCAACCGAGGGTAGCGGCATTACGGTTATTGGAACAGACCTGGCGCTTACGGTTACCGGATATACTTGAGATCTGGCTCCAAAAAAATCATCAAAGAAACTCGAACTCCTCCTTGAATTGCGCGGCTCTTGGATGACAATTTGGGCTTCAATATTAGCTGGACCTAAAGCAAGATCCCCTGAACGAATGGGAATGATTTCCCCATGGAAATCGAATGCACGATAGGTTTGTCCGTCCACAACAGCACGTGATTGAGAAGGTTGTTTTAATTCTGATACACGAAACCCATCGGCTTCTAGTGTAGGCATTGACCTAATCTGAACGGGAATATCTGCCAACAATAATTGCAAACGAATCGGAATAGACTCATTCACATAGATAGGGCGATCTAAATCTTCAAGAACAATGTCAAATTGAAACGCTTTCTCAAGCGTCTCTTGATCTAGTTGAAGCCCACCACCTGAAGCTGAAGCGGTTACCGCCGAAGGCGGAAGTACCTCAATTTGAATCGGTTTTGTTGTGTAAGCTTTACCTGCGACCCTCACTTCTAAAGCAGGAATAATGACAACACCTTCTATTTGAGGTCGAAGCACATAACTGTGTGTCACAGAGCTACTAGTCACCCCATTAATCATAGTGATTTGCGTGGAAGGCCCACGATAATCTGCCCGCATTCCTTCAATATCAATATTGGGAGGCTCGACTTGCTGTGAACCTTCTACTGTCAGTTGCAGTTGCAATTGACCATTCACAGGCACCTGCTTTTGATTCACACTTGCCATTACGCGAATGTTTTGTGCGTACACAAAGCTCTGTATACAGACAACAGCTGATATTGTTGTGATAATGAATCGTTTCATGTTACCAATCACGCTCTACTTGGTATTCTCGTCCACGCTGTTTTGTCTGCATCGGCATCAAACTTTCTTCTCGACGCAAACTATCCAATACCCACTCAGCTTCCTGTTGAGACAACTCTTCGGCATCTTTTTGAGGTTGCCCCGATTGCGATTGCTGTGCGTCTTCAGTTCCATCACTTTCTGAGCTTGAAGATTCTGATTCCGATTCCGGTTGTCCTTCTTGAGCAGATTCACCTTGCTGCTGTTCCTGTTCTCCCTGCTGACCTTGCGATTCTTGAGATTCTTGAGATTCTTGAGAATGCTCATCACCATTCTCGTCAGATTCGCCTTCCTGGCCCTGTTGAGACTCAGGGGGCATCTGCTCTTTGAGCAGTTTTAACTGTTTATTGACGAGTTCATAATTTATTTTCGCCTCTTTGTCTTTCTTGTCAGCTTCAATCGCCATGCGATAAGAGGTTAGTGCCTGCTCATAATCTTTCATGGCCTGCTGTGGCCCCTGAGCCTGTTTCACCTGACCCATCTGTGCATAGGTATTGCCCAAATTATAAGCCGCTTTCTGGCGTAAACGTTGATCCGTGCTGGTCATGCTTCGCACTAAGGCCTCCGAAGCTTGATCATAGCGACCTGCCTCATATAAAAAAGTCCCTAAATTATACTGCAAATGCGCATTCTGAGGATCTTCCTGCACAGCTTTCTGCAACACTTCCACCGCCTCTTCCAACCGACCTTTTTTCCTCAGCTTCAATGCATCATCAATCGGTGCAGCGTGACCCATCGATGGCAAAACCCATAACACTCCCAACACTATAACGAACATGCGCGCAAACTTCATTTAGACCACTTCCTTACGCATGCGTCGATCTGCAATCATAGGCTCAACCAATAACAGAATAAAAGCGACACACAAAGGCCATTGATACCGCAGAATATGCTGCTTTTTTAAGCTAGCCTCAAACTCCACATCATCCAAGGGTTCAATATATTGCTGATAGATTTGATCCAAACCAAAATTATTAGCCGTTGCCCGAATATAAGCGCCCTGCGTCTTGAGTACAATTTTTTGTAGGCTTGCTTCATCCAAGCGAGATTTCACGACTTGTCCTTGCCGATTTTTCAAGAAACTCGTTACCCCGCGCGCATCAGGAACCGGTATCAATTCTCCTTCTGGCGTCCCAATGCCAATGGCATACACTCGAATCCCCGCTTTAGCTGCTTCATCCGCCGCTTGCAATGCTTGTCCTTCGTGATCCTCACCATCAGTGATCAAGATCAATACCTGAGATCCTTCAGACCCTTTTTGAAACCCTTCTTGAGCCACCGTAATGGCCTGTTCCAATCGTGTTCCACCCATGGGAATCAAATCTGCATTCACCGCATCCAAGTTTAAAGTAAACGCCGAATAATCCACTGTCAGAGGACATTGTAAAAAAGCAGACCCGGCAAAGATCACTAATCCAATACGGTCTCCTTCGAGTTGTGCCACTAAATCACGCACCGCTAATTTGGCGCGTTCAAGTCGGTTGGGCTTCACATCTTCTGCCAGCATGCTCTTGGACACATCAAGAGCTACAATAATATCCGCACCCCGTTGATGCACTTCCTGCCACTGAGTTCCCCACTGCGGCCCCACTAATGCCAAAACCATTGCCAATATGGCAAAAACCAGCATGACACGTTTCCAAAACCTACGCGACCCAAGCACTTCACTGGCCAACACCTTTAACAAGTGTTCATGACTCCATTGAGCCAAAGCTTGTCGGCGCCATTTCAATGCCATGAACAAAAAAACAGCACTCAAAATGACAATCACGACCAACCACCAGCGTTCTGGATACATCCATTCCATTATGGCAACACCCTAAGTCGTGTTTCACCTAAAACAAGTTCAAACAACAAAAACACTAAGGCCATCATAAGGAACACAGAGTAGTGTTCTTCATAAGCGCTAAAAGCAGGCTCATCATAGGTTGTCGTTTCCATTTGATCAATTTTATCGTAGGTCTCTTTTAAAGATGCTTTATCCGTGGCTCTAAAAAATGCGGCTTGTGTGATTTGGGCCACTTCCTTGAGCGTCGCTTCATCTACTTCGGTTCTAGCCTGTTGATACACCTTTCGTCCAAAAAAATCCGTTGCAGGGAAAGGCGCTAAACCATTAGTTCCAGCAGCAACGGTGTAGACTTTAATGCCCAAAGTGGCAGCCAATTCTGCCGCAGCCTTAGGATCAAGCGACCCCACATTACTGACCCCGTCACTTAAAGCCACCACAATGCGACTCTTTGCCTCAGATTCTCTCAAACGGTTTAAGCTAGCTCCAATGGCAGCCCCCACAGCAGTTCCGTCTTCAATCAAACCAATTTCAACCTGTTCAAGCTGTGTCAGTAACCAACTATGATCCAATGTGAGCGGACATTGCACATATGGCCTCCCTGCAAAAACGACTAAACCAATCCGGTCATTGGGACGATTCTTAACAAACTCCTCAACGACATCTTTCACCGCGTCTAGACGATTTTGACGCTTACCCTGGTCATCCTTAAAATCTTCGGCAAGCATACTGGTAGAGATGTCTACAGCAAGCACAATATCAATCCCTTCATTGCGAATACGTGAAT
>JAJDCC010000228.1 GCA_029261015.1 Candidatus Omnitrophota bacterium
GATCAAGTCGATGAGCTTGAGATGGAAACCGATATTTTGGATGTGTGGTTTGATTCGGGTGTCAGTCATCAATCTGTTCTGGAACAGGGGCACAAAGTTGGGTATCCGGCGGACCTGTATTTAGAAGGTTCAGATCAGCACCGAGGCTGGTTTCAATCTTCACTGATCACGAGTATGGCATTGCGTGGGCAAGCACCGTATAAACAAGTGCTGACACATGGTTTTGTTGTGGATGGATCAGGTCGCAAGATGTCTAAGAGCATGGGCAATGTGGTGGCCCCTCAAGACATTATCAAAACCAATGGTGCGGATATTTTGCGTTTGTGGGTGTCTTCTTGTGATACCGATCATGATGTGCGTATGAGTCCTGAGATTCTTGATCGTATGGCTGAAGCTTATCGTAAAATGCGAAACACATTTCGTTACATGCTTGGCAATCTAAATGGTTTTGATCCTGATGTAAATGCGGTACCTTTTGACCAGATGGAGTCGATTGACCGTTGGGCTCTGAGCCGTTTGAATCAGGTAGCCAATCAAGTCTTAGAGGCTTATGATCAGTATGCTTTTCACCGGATCTATCATTTGATCTATGAATTTTGTGTGATGGATTTGAGTTCGTTTTATTTGGATATCATGAAGGATCGTTTGTATTGTGAGCATCCAGAGGATGCTAAGCGTCTCTCGGCACAAACCGCTTTGTGGACGATCAGCAAAGCGTTATGCCAATTACTTTCACCTATTTTGGTGTTCACATCCGATGAGGTATGGCGCAGTTTTGACTTCGGAGAGGAACAAAGTGTGCATCAGAGTGTGTGGCAGCCTGAATTGTGGTCACATAGGGATGCAGAGAGTTTAGCCACTTGGAATGTGATTCGTGGTCTCAGGCGAGGTGTGGATCTTGCTGCAGAAAAACTCAGAGCACAAGGGGATATCCGCAGTTCATTAGAGTGTGCAGTGCAGCTGCAGACTGATTCAGCTGAGCTGAAATCTTTCTTAGGCGCTCAAATGGATGCGGTGACTTTTGGTTGTCTTGTGGCCAATGTTCAACTTGCTGAGGAGGTTACAGCTGATCCCTGGGATTTGACTTGGTTAAATGCTAAGGGATGTGAAGAAACGGTTGCAGTGAAGATTAGTGTGGCCAAAAGTGTTGAGGCAAAATGTGCGCGATGTTGGCGTTATTTACCTGAAGTCGGCACTTTGACAGACCCAGAATTGTGCCAGCGGTGCGATTCTGTTCAACAAACATTAGTATCTACTCAAGAACCATAAAATTTTCATAACGAGTGTTAGTTTTGCGTAGTACAGTCTTGGTCACTCTGGTCGTTTATAAAAGGGCTATGCTATACTGCAAAAAAGGCACGTTGATAAGATTTGGGAGAGTATGAGATGCCAAAAAGCCTAAAGAAAGAACAATTGAGCAAATTGAAAGACATGCTGGTTAAAGAGCGTGAGCGAGTTGCCAGTGAAATTCGTTCGATGGTGAAAGATGCCTCTCACACGCGTGAAGATGCGGGAGAGAATAAAGCGGGCATTCACATGGCCGATATGGCATCAGATGCAGTCAGCCGAGAACTCTCCATGAATATCGCATCTACAGAACAGAAGATGCTTTACGACATCGATGATGCACTCAAGCGAATCGAAGAGGGTAGCTACGGAATTTGTGAGGGCTGCGAAAAGGCGATTCCTGTGAGTCGACTCAAAGCGATGCCTCAAGCCTCCCAGTGTATTGATTGCAAGCGAGAGCAAGAACTCAACGGCCACGTTGGCCCCAAAGCCTAGTTTTTTTGATACAATCCCTCATGAGGCAGTTTTACTCCTGGATTGGCATTCTCTTTGTGCTAGATCAATTCACCAAATGGCTTGTGTTGCGCTATTTTGATTTAGGTGAAAGTCTGGCGCTTATCCCCAATGTTCTGCACTTTACCTATGTTCAAAACAGAGGTGCCGCTTTTGGTATTTTGCAGGGCCAAAAATGGCTATTCATCGTATTGTCTTTGGTTGTGCTAGGATGGATCTTGATTTCTTATTGGCAAGAACAGCCAACACAGAAACGTGTTTATTGGGGTGGTTTGCTTGTAGCCGCAGGCGCTTTAGGCAATTTAGTGGACCGCGCCCGTTTTGGTTATGTGATTGATTTTATCGACTTTCAGATTTGGCCTGTGTTTAATGTGGCCGATTCAGCGATTACCATTGGTGTGTGTTTGCTGATTTGGGCAAGCATGCAAAGTGAGACCAGTCAGGAAAAGTAATGTTTCCCGTACTCTTAACAATTGGACCTTTTACCCTTTACACTTACGGAGCTTCTTTAGTGGCTGCGTTTTTTTTAACTTCTTATTTGGCGCAACGTGCATCGCAAACACTCCCTAAAAGACTTTTAGCCATTCCTGGTGAACAGATTATGGATTTGATCACCTGGTTATTGCTGGGAGGTATTATCGGTGGGCGTATATTTTATGTCCTGCTGCATGCTGATGTTTTTCGGTATCAACCGCTTGAAGCCTTTGCTGTGTGGCAAGGGGGGTTGGTATGGTACGGAGGGTTTATTGGTGGATGTGTGACCGCTGCACTTTTTGTGCAGAAGCGGCAACTTTCTTTTTTAAATTTGGCAGATCAATTGGCTCCTTTTGTGGCACTGGGACATGCGATAGGGCGGTTGGGGTGTTTTGCTAACGGATGTTGTTATGGCAGGCCGACGGAGGCTTGGTATGGAGTTTATTTTCCTGGACACCCACATGCTGTAGTGCCTACTCAGCTTATGGAAACGGTAGGATTGTGTGCCATCTTTTTTGTATTGTTTCGGTATCAACGTGCTGGCTGGATGGTGCGTCGAGGTTTGCTCACTGGAAGCTATCTACTGTTATATGCTATTTTGCGTTTTGTGATCGAGTTCTACCGAGGCGATCAAGATATCTTTTGGACCAGTTTTACTTTGCAACAATTCATCAGTTTGATTTTGGGTTTGCTGGGTGTGAGTCTCATTGCACAAGCAAATAATAAAGCACTCGATCACGATGCAACATGAATATGTGATTGAAGCAGGGCAGGCTGAAGAAGGTTTACGTGTTGATGTCTGTTTAGCCAATCATTTACCCAAAAACCTTTCCCGTACTTGGATCCAACGTTTGATTCGTCAGGGCAGTGTGACAGTGAATGGCGTGGTCATTAAAGCCAATTACAAATTGAAAACTGCAGACACCATTCTGGCTCGGTGCAAAGATGCGCCTCCACAGCATGAAGACCAAGAACCTGAGCCTGAGCAAATTCCGCTCGACATCATGTATGAAGACGCAAGTGTTCTAGTTGTGAATAAGGCTGTGGGTTTGGTGACACATCCTGCTCCAGGCCATTGGGATGGAACACTTGTGAATGCTGTGTTGTGGCATTTAAGAGAGAATACCGATCATTTGGCTGAGGATGAATTGCCGCGTGCAGGTATTGTGCATCGTTTGGATAAAGATACGAGTGGTTTATTAGTCATTGCTAAAACACCCTATGCGCACCAGGTGCTCTCTAAGCAACTCAAAGACCGTGAAATGAAGCGTGAATATTTGGCCTTAGTCGATGGCCATCCTCCCATGGATGAAGGCAAGGTAGATGCTCCGATTGCCAGACATCCTATTAAGCGTAAATCCATGGCAGTTCGACAGGTAGGCGGACGGCATGCGGTGACGCACTACCGTGTTTTGAAACGCTATGGTGTTCCTTATCGTAATCGCCATTCTGCTTTGCAGCATGCAGGGGATCAAGCTGAAGAGATTAAGCAATATACCTGTGCTTTGTTGGCCATGCGTTTGGAAACAGGGCGTACACATCAGATCCGCGTACATTTGGCACATATCGGGTATCCTGTAGCCGGAGACATTACGTATAGCAAACACCCTTTGTCCTATTGGGAAAAATTAGGGATGCATAGACAACTTCTGCATGCTTGGCGTATTCGTTTTCTACACCCTGAAAAAGAAACCTGGGTTGAAGTTGTGGCTCCACCACCGGAGGATATGCGTAGGTGGGTGACGGAGGATGTGATCAATAATTTACAGTCTGAATAAGTCAGTGTTAGAATGAACTTACGTTTATCGATGAGGCCAAGGCCTTAAAGGAGGATTAAAGGATATGCCCAGAAGACAGGGATGGTTAACTTTAGTGAGTTGCATGATGGCCTTTGCCTTGGTCGGATTTTTTGGAAAAAAGGAAGAAGCGAAAAAGCCACCCAAACAGCAACAAGCTGTAGCGCCGGTGGCCGCTCCTACAGAGGTTGAAGACGTTGCAGTAGGGGCTCAAATCACCATTCAGGACCAAAGCGGAACGGTTGTTCATCAGTTTGGTGATGATGAGTCTATGCGTTCCTTTGCAGCCATGTGGCAGCAACGGCGTGGAGTTTTGACCCGTGTCGCGGTTCTTCGTGCTTATTTAACCGAAGAGCAAGCACGGCTTCAAGAAATGGACAGTGAATTTGACTCACAGTACAGTTTGAACACGCAACAACCGGTTGTGCTAGACAGCGACCGTAAAGTATTGATCCAGTTGGAAGCATCAGAATCAGATCTGACAGGTTTTGGAGGCGGTAGCTAGTTCAAATATTACCATTTAAGCCCACAGCAAAAGCTGTGGGCTTTTTTGTTGCCGCCTTAGGTATACTTTAAACATCATGATGAACCCAGAACCGATGCCAGAAGAACCTTCAAGGCCAATGCCTACTCTTGAGAGTATTCAAGATTTGGTTCGTCTTGGATTTGAGAGAAAAGCATCTGATATTCATTTGACTCAGAATGCCCCACCTATGTTGCGTATCCACGGTGATTTAATCCCAACACAATATGCAGTGCTTACTGGGCCAATGTGTAAAAACTTGGTATACAGCTTACTGAATGATGCTCAGCGTGCTCGATTTGAACGTGATTTAGAATTGGATTTGTCTGCACAGGTAGGAGATTTGGGGCGCCTAAGAATCAATGTTCATCAGCAGAGGGGGAGTGTTGAGGCGGCAATACGTTTGATTTCAGCCAATATTCCCGCTTTTGACTCGCTGAGCCTTCCTCCCATTGTTAAAGACCTTACTCGCAGGCCTAATGGGTTAGTCTTAGTGACTGGGCCAACAGGTGTGGGTAAATCTACAACGCTGGCAGCCATGGTTGAAACGATTAACGAAGAACGGCGATGTCATATAGTGAAAATTGAAGACCCCATCGAGTATTTGCACACGAATAATAATTCGATAGTCAAACAACGCCAGCTGGGTGAGGACACCCATTCTTTCTCACAAGCGTTGGTGCATGCTCTGCGTCAGGATCCTGATGTGATTGTGCTCGGTGAGATGCGCGATTTGGAAACAGTATCGACAGCCATTACTGCAGCTGAGACAGGACATTTGGTATTTGCTACTTTGCATACGCCGGATGCTGCGCAAACAATTGATCGCATTATTGATGTCTTCCCGCCTAATCAAAAGGAATTCATTAAAGTGCAGTTAGCCGATTGTTTGCAAGGGGTTATAGCACAACAACTATTGCCTAAGGCCGATGGCAGCGGTCGTATTTTGGCGTGTGAAATCATGACAGGAACACCTGCAGTACGCAGTTTAATTAGAGAACATGCCACTGAGCAAGTGATGACGGTTTTGCAAACAGGGACGAATCAAGGTATGTGTACGATGGATGCCAGTATTAAAGCGCTCGTTGATGCTAAAGTCATTACCATGAGTACAGCCATGAATGCTGTGCGCAGTTTGAAGGATTTCAAAGTCCTCCTCGGACAAGATAAGTAATATTTCCGCATGTAAGTGCATGAACGCCTCCTCCAAATAGTAAACATTTGTTCCATTACCATTGCTTGACGTAAGACCTTGGTGTGGTTAAAATCAATGCTTATGGCCCTATCGTCTAGCCTGGTCCAGGACATTAGGTTCTCAGCCTGAAGACACGGGTTCAAATCCCGTTGGGGCTATTTCTTTGAATAATTCGGTTGCTAACAACCAATTGGGGGGGAGTTAAGCTATAGGCAATTACCGGTGTGGTAAAGCGCTATGTGTGATAACTAACCTAGACAAAAGTTTGGCAAGGTGTCTCTACTATGGATGATGCATCACCAATAACTTCCCTGAAAATGCAGCTTAAAATGCGTCTGGTTGATATTATGGACGCGACTCCTCCAGAAGAGAGGGGCAATGTTAAGTCGTCTGATATACAGAACAGTCTCAACATGGTTCTGAATCAGATGCTCTCCAGCAATGACGATATCGTTTTGTCTCCTGAGCAACGTCAGAGCCTCATTACGGAGGTTCTTGATGCTGTGATGGGTTTAGGCCCTCTCGACGAAGTGATGAGCGATGAAACCATCAGCGAAATCATGATTAATGGTCCCTATCAGGTATTCATTGAGCGTGATGGCAAAATCATCGAAACCGACCTTAAGTTCAAAGACAATGAGCATTTGCTGCAAGTGACTGAGCGATTGCTTGAGCCTATCAATCGGAATGTGACCGAATCGGATCCCATCTGTGACGCTACGTTGCCTAACGGAGCTCGCCTAAACATTATTGTTCCTCCCGTTGTGCTTAATGGTGCTGTGATTACTATTCGACGAAAAAGTCGTGAATGGACGATGCCCCAATATCTTGAGGCAGGGATGCTCAGTCCGGAAGCTGCTGAATTTCTGGAATCATGCGTACGCGCCAAGGTAAATATGCTTGTCTCAGGCGGAACTTCTACCGGAAAAACGACCTTAGTTACGGTGCTCTCAGAGTGTATTGAAAAAGATAGTCGTATTATTACCATCGAAAATGTTCCTGAATTGGAGCTAATCAATCGCAAACATTGGATACGTATGGTGGCTAAGCAAGCCAATGTGCAGGGCAAAGGAGAAATTGCTTTACGTGAATTGGTTAAGAATGCGTTGCGTATGCGGCCAGATCGTATTATTCTTGGAGAAGCACGTGGTGGTGAAGCCTTTGATGTTGTTCAGGCTATGCACTCGGGACATGATGGTTTTATTACGGTGTTACATGCGAATACACCGCGTGGTGCTTTGGAGCGTTTGGAAACACTCATGCTCTTATCAGGTTTAGATTTACCTGCAGCGGCTTGTCGTGTACAGATTGAAAGTGCCATTGATCTTGTCGTACACGTTGCTCGTTATGCAGACGGTTCGAGACGCGTTTCTGCGATTTCGCAAGTTGTGGGCAGTTCGAATGATGGATATGTTCTGGAAGATTTGTTTCGTTTCGAATCAACCGGATATTCCGAAGATGGCAAAATGCAAGGGGCGTGCCAATACACGGAAAAGGTGCCCAAGTTTATGGATAAGTTTAAATTGGAAAATGTAACCGTGCCTGATTGGGTGGCACAATGAATGGAAGGGTTTGGGGCATGCGCTCAAATTTAATTGTACTGAGTTTATTAAGTGTGTTGGTGATTACGGGGTGTGACAAGTTGCCTTTTGGCAATAAAACTGAAAGTAACCAACCAGCAAATTCCCAGCAACAACAAAATACTGCTGCTACATCAAGTAAGCAACAAAGCGGTATGGTTGTAGCTCCTCCGGCGCTACCACAGGATACATTGGCTATGGTGGGCAATGTTGCGATCACCAAAACAGATTTGGAAATGCGTATTACTGAGTTGAAAGGCATTTTTGCTTCTTCAGGTCGGGAGTGGCAAGCATTGAACCAAGAACAATTGAGTACGCTATTAGCAGATTTAGTCACGGCGGAAAGTGTTGCTCAATTGGCCAAGGCTCAAGGAATTGATCAAACTCTTGAAGCTAAAAGAACTTTATATTATGCGCAGCGTAATGTGCTTTCAGAATTATGGTTTCAATCCGTTTCTGAAAGGGTCGAAGTGAGTTCGGAAGAAATTGAAAGCTTCTATAATCAAAACAAGCAGGGTTTTCGTGAACCAGAAAGAATTAAGGTGAGTCAGATCATTGTTAAGACTCAAGAGGAAGCTAAGAGTATTCTTGCGCAGTTACTCACTGAACAGATAACCTTTGAAGAAGCGGCACGCCAGCATTCAGAGGGACCTACAGCAGCGAATGGGGGAGTTATTCCTATTGATTTAATGCGTGGAGCTGAACTTATTGCACGGTATGGTAACTTGCAAAACGCGCAAAGAGAGGGTGTCGTCAGTTTAGAACCAAGTTTGGAAAGCGCTGTTTTTTCAGTGGCTTCGGTAGGTGGTGTGAGCAGCGTAACTGCAGGACCAGATGGCCGTTTTCACGTCTATCGTTTGGATGAAAAAACAGAAGCTAAAGTCCGTTCATTAGATGAAGTTTGGGACAATATTAAGAATGGCTTAAAGTTGCAGAAAATTCAGCAACGGGTGGATGCAGAAAAAGCTTCAGCGAAAATTGAGCAATTCCCAGAGCGCTTACAGGAAGTAGTTCAGTGAATCCAAAATTAAGAAAGTTAGTACCGATTATTTTTGCTGGTCTCATGGGGCTTGTTGGCTTGATGTTGGTTCAAGGGTTTATGAAAAAGCAACAAGAACAGGTGCAAGCAGAAAAGAAAAAAATTATGGAGCAGTTGGGGCCTCCTATTCAGATAGTTGTGGCGAGTAAACCTATTGCTCAAGGGGAAATCATCACCCCTCAGCATCTAGGTTTCAAAAAAGTACCGCAAGTGTTTGTTCAGCCAAATGTAGTTCGGGACCCGGAGTCCATATTCAAGAAGCAAGCTGTTTTAGATATTGCTGAGGGAGAGCATATCTTGGTAAATAAAATTCGCGAGCCTATAGAAAAGGGACCCGACAAATTGGCCCAGCTGATGCCCAAAGGCTCACGTGCTGTTTCCATTGAAGCGGATATTTCAACGGGTGTAGGTGGCCTGATTAAAGCAGGTGATTTGGTGGATGTTATCTGGGTTACCGATTCTTTGGATAGGATGGGGGCTACGGGTAAGCGCAGTGCAGCGGTTACTTTATTTCAAGCTGTCCCTGTTTTAGCTATCAATTCTGAGCTGTATAAACCACCCCAGTTCAAAGATGAGTTTGCAAAGGAAGATGACAGCAATCGTTCATCGAGAGCTAGAAAAAATGAAACAACGGTGACTTTGGCTTTAACTCCTGAGGGCGCTAATCTGCTGTTGTATGCGCGTACACGTGGAGAAATACAGTTGAGTTTGCGTTCACCGAATGAGCAACTGACGCAGGTTACGCTGCAGCCTATAGATGATGCAGCACTTGTTGAAGCAGCTTTAGGTGCCGGTATTATTCCTGAGCCTGTGACAAGAAAAGATATCGAAGTCTTTAAGGGTTTAGAGAGGACTGTCGTTTCCGTTGAAGAAAAGAAAAAGGATGGGCAATGAGCGCTACTTTCCGAATTAGCTTATTGTCCTGTGTAATATTCATAACATCAATGCCTTTGGTGTATTCTCAGAATAGACTCTCCCCAGTTAAATCCCCTATTTTGCAAGCAGCAGAAAAAACACCTGTTGCTAAAAAAGACATAGCTAAATCGTCGGTCAAAGAGGTTATCCGTGAGGAGAAACTTGTTTTTGCTCCAGGCGATGTCCGTACGGTACATGTTTCGGCCTTGGAAAGAGTCGCTATAGGGAATCCGGAAGTGGTTGATGTCACTGTGATTTCTGAAGACGACTTACTGGTGAAAGCGCTAACGACGGGTTTTACAAATCTGATTATATGGGAAGAAGGAAACCAACGCGAAATCCCCATAGAGGTTGTTGACAACAGACCTTTAGATATCAGTAAAGAGGTTCAAGCTTTTGTGGATAAAGAAGGTTTCCAAAATGTGTCCGTTGATCTCAGACAAGGGCAAGTGTATTTGTACGGTGAAGTTGATAACGATAAACGTTTTCAGAAGCTTGATCAGTATGCTTCGATGTTTCCAAATATCGTGGTGAATCTTGTTACGCTAGGTGAAGACCCTGCAGATCTAAGACCAGATCCGCTTATTAAATTGGCAGTGCAAGTCGTTGAGGTAAGTCGGGACTCTCTTGATCAATTAGGCATTGCTTGGAATCAGTCCCTCGCTGTTACAGAAGAAATCATGAATCCAGCTAGTTTGTCAGATACTCTGTTGCGTATTGGGGAAACGGTTTCCAGAACAAATCTTTCGGCTGCGTTGAATGCCCTCATTCAGAATAATAAGGCTCGGTTGCTTTCTGAGCCCAAGTTAGTGACTACTGAAGGAAAACAAGCTACAACTCATGTTGGAGTTGAAGTGCCTGTATTGGAAACAGCTTCAGTTGGAACAGGTAGCGGCACGAATACGATATCCATTGAGTACAAAGAAGTGGGAGTCATGTTGACCATGACACCCTATGTTAAAGAGATTGATGGAGAAAAAGCTATTTTGACTGCTCTAGAAGCTGAGGTTTCATCCATCGATACCTCTGTTGGTTTATCTGTCCCCGTTTCTGGTCAATCTATTTTAGTTCCTGGGTTCAAGGTGCGTCGAGCGCAAACGGAAGTGACCACGGTTTCAGGAAACACGATTGTGATTGTTGGTCTATTAGAGGTAGAAGATAACGACTCAGTGGCTTCGGTTCCTGGGTTATCGAGGGTTCCTGTTTTTGGTCGACTGTTCCGCAACCCTACGATCGAGACGAGCCAAAGAGAGATGGTCATCATGATCACTCCAGAACTGATTGAAGTACAAACCAGTTTAGCTAGAGCGCGTAACGAAGCCTATCATGAAGCTGTGGCTAAAGCTTCGGAGAAGGTGACCATTGTGCCGAATGAGCAAGACCCTTTGTTGGCCTATTCGCGCCAAGTACAGGGATCTATTGCTTCTGAGTTGGTTTATCCAGAGGAAGCGCTTCCTTTGGATAGCGCGCGAATGGTGCGTTTACGCCTACATTTAACAAAGGACGGGGGGTTACTGGAGCCGGTTAAAGTAGTCCGGTCTTCGGGGATTGAAAGATTAGATGATCTTGTGCTTTCCGTTGCTAATCAGCAGTCGCCCTATCCTGCATTTCCTCAAGAGATTCAGGACTCTGACCTGCTCCTGGAAGTACCCATAGTATTTCATCCCTAGGCCTCCCGGTCTCCTCTGAACTTATAATAGGAACTATTGTTGAAAAAGGTGCCATCAGGCATACTTTTACGTAAGATCACTCAGAGGAATTCAAAATGCAAGAAAATCCACAACAAGGTGTAGCAACAGGTCGGCAAGTGGTGGTGTTTAGTCCTAAAGGTGGCGTGGGTAAAACTATCGTGACC
>JAJDCC010000229.1 GCA_029261015.1 Candidatus Omnitrophota bacterium
CAAAGTCACTGTAGCTGCTGTAGCGCCTTTAAGCTGAAACCCTTGACCGTCTGGACTCAAACTGATGCTTTGCCCTGCTCCTGGTTGGATTTCAGGTGATTCAAATCCCTGCACAACAGAAGCTGATGTTTGGCTCAACATTCGGGCAAACTCTTCAGGGTCTTCAATATCAATCACACCCTTAGCCACCAACTTTTCAATTTCTGCATCACGCTGGCGACGCACTTCTTCAATTTGGCGTTGCACTTCAATGACGCGTGGATGTTCCGGAAGATTCTCAACTAATAGATTGGCTAAAGACACTTCAAGCTCTTGTAAGCGGGAGTTAAGCGCTGTAGCAATAGGCATTTGCGTCATGTAAACTTCTTTAAACTCACGCAATCTTGCCTCTGATCCTTCTAACTTCTGCCGATACACTTCCATTTCTTTTTCGATGAAACCAATCGCATTACCGGTTTCTTTGGTGGAAATGATTTTGTTGCGATCGATCACAATGTCGGTCAGTGAATTCACGACTTGTTGTACGGTTAAAGGATCTTCTCCACCATAACCCACTTCAATTAAGGACCGCCCGCGCATACGTACGCTTAAGGAGTCTCTAAACTCTTTAACTCTACGCTCAAACGCAACCAAATCCCCTTCTTCAATATCATGGTCTAAATTGAAATATTTAACGAGCTTTGACATATTTGAAAAACTGAGCAGCTCTTCCCTTAACGTGTTCAGGCGCTCGCTGATCTCACGAGGCATAGCCAAACCTTCAATCAAGGGGTTGATCAATTTATCATCTTGAACCGTAATCAAAGCTGTAGACACATAGATACGAGGAGCAAACACCGCATAGATGGCTCCAATAATAAGAGCGATGACAACTGGAGTGAAAAACCAACGTTTTCTTCTCGACGCAATTGCTACGTAATCATGCCAACTGATTTTAATTTCTTGATTAGCCATCGTTCTCCTCAGAATCCCCTAACGGTTGACGCTGTGCCGACAGTTGGGCTCACCACACTTGATATCGTGCCTGTGATCTTAGCCCACAACTTTGTTGGAACCACGATTATGTCTTTATTGGACAGTTCCACATTGTCCTCTAATTCACCTTTATACAGTACGTCTTTCAAATTCAATTTCTCTGTTTCTGGATCGCCACCTTCAACATAGCGCACCACTTTCACACGACTCAATGCAGCTCTTTCAACAATCAATCCTGCTGCCATCAGCGCATCACGCACTTTGACGGTGTCACCACGCATAGCGTATTTACCTGGACCACCCACTTCGCCGACAATATAGATGGCTTTGGAGTTAAACCCTGTAATCGACACGAACACATCAGGAACACGCACGAATCGCTTCAACTTCTCAGCAAGCACTTCTTGCAATTCTTCTTTAGTAAAACCTTCTGCTGGAACATCTCCAATAAAACTGTATTGAATCGCGCCATTGTGACCGATCACAAACTCACCGGTAAAATCTGGCTGTCCACGAACCACAATACTCACCACATCATCGCGACCTAAAGTGTAAGGACCGGTTGTTGTCGTTCCACCTAAATTCGTCATATAAGGCTGTGCAGCAGGAATACTGCCAACGAGTGTTGTGTCATTCACACCGACCGGTAGCATACCTGGAGGTACGGGTTGTGATTGCTGAATACTCGGTGCTGGAACCGTACCACGCACCTGTTCAAAACCCTGAGGTTGCCCTGAGTTCTGCCGCTCTCGTTGCTGCCCCCAAGCATTCGGAACCATCAACAACGGAACTAAAATTATCGCTAATCTAATCACTAACCGCATCCTTCTTTCCTCTTCTCTTTAATAGATTAATAAACTGCTTCAAAGAAACCCTTAAGCTCTTCAATCTCGGCTTGTGAATACACTCGCCAACCGCGCCAATCACGACGCGCTTTGCGAATTTTGCCGGCTTTCTCAGACCTTAAGATGGTCTTCACGCTGACACCCAGGTGTGTTGCTACCTGTGTGATGGTGAACCGATCATCTAACTTCATAAAACTGCTCCCTGTCTTTCGCATGGACGCTGATGCATTACTCATGCTTGAAATTCCTTTTGGTCGGTCACCTAAAGCCTGACCGCCTATTAGCTCTCTATAGATGCAGTCTTGATGCCAATCTGCTCAAAAAATTACCTTTTTTACCCACAAACTCATAAGTCACTGTCACACTTGCGGTTATAAACAGAGGCTAACTGGACTCAAAAACGAAACCCTGTCCGATGCCCCAAGGCTGATTTGTCTAAAAATTCAGACACTATGACCTCATAATTCTAAATAAATAGCTTTAACTCTTTATATAACAGCAACTTACGCATGTTGTAGTCACACCAAGACAATCTGTGACTGACTAGGTCAGACTAGGACAAAAACAGACAGAATTCAAGCCCCAAGTTGATCTATTTTGGGAGTCCTGCAAAGGCCACTACTGCACAAGAGGGACACTGCGAATTGCAGTGCCCCTACCCGGTTATTTCTGGTTTAAAGCTTATTCTGACTTAGTGGTCCACTCTTTAGCCACATCTTTAGCGGCATCGGTAGATTGACTCTCCGCTTCAGCGTTCAAAGCATCCTTAGCCTTGCTCTTGGCTTCCTCAGCAACCTGCAGCTCATATTTCTCAATGGTGGATTGAGCTTTCTGCACACCTTCATTGCTGGTCTCAGTAAAGGTCTCTGAAACTTTGCTCACAACAGCATCTGCCTCAGCAGACCAAGCTTGGACTTTTTCATCCACAGCTGCTTTAGTTTCGGTAGCGACCTTCTGAGTTTTCTCCGCAGCAGTCTCTAAAGACTCCTTAGCGGTTGCCTTAAATGTCTCCATACCTTCTTTGGCTTGCGTTGTAATACCCGCAGCTTTCTCTTGAACAGCTTCTGAAGCCTCACCTAACTGAGCTGATGCTTGCTCAATCATATTCTTAGCTGGCGTGGTATTTACCTGCTCAATTTGTTCTTGCACACTTAACTCACCGGACTGCTTTTGCTCTTTAATCATTACAGCTGTAACGACAACAATTGCTGCAATCGCTAGTAGAGGGAAAATCTTCTTCATCAACATCTCCTGCTTATGTGTTATGCGGCGCAACCATGTACATGCGCTTTCCGGTGCAGTCTAGCATATAAGCAGAAAAGTGTCCCATGGGAAATAATTCCTGGACTTTCATTTAATCAATTTTAAGTATCTTTAACAGAGTTCTGCTGAGAACGCTGTAGGATTGCTCTGCGCCAATATCATCAGGTAGACTTAACTGAAACATATATGCATCGAAAACCTACACCTATCGCAAGGTAGGGCCAGAAAGGCATGGATCCCTGAGGATAGCCAGCCTACCGAACTGCAAGCCGGTTCGGTATTTTTGTGCCATTTTACAAATCTTACGACAGAACTCATCAAGACAAACCAAAAGACATTACCATGCACAAACCTTTTAAACACCAAAAAATATCCATCAGCACCCTTGGCTTTATTGTTGTGGCTAGCGTTCTGATGCCTAACTGTTTTGCCGCTATTAAGGGTTATTCACTCATCAATGCAGACACTGATTCTAATATAGATGAATACGCAAACATTCAAGATGGCACAACCTTGTATTTATCTGACTTCCAAAATGTGAATTTAACCCTCAAAGCTTTGGTGTCTCCTACACAAGGCCCCATAAGAAGCGTTAGACTTAGCCTCACAGGCCCTGTAAATGAGCAGCGTATTGAACGTGGCGCCCCTTATGCCATCTTCACCAACAGCACACGGCACTTCGATGGGAAACCATTGCCTGAAGGAAACTATACCCTCACAGCTCAGGACTACCCCTGCAGCACGGGCAACTGCACTCCCTATTCCACTAGAACAACTCGCTTCACTGTCTCTTATGAGAAAGAAGTAGCCGCAATTCCCATTAAAGAAATATTGCTCTTCGATGCTTCCACGGATCAACTCATTGCCAGACTGGATCAGCATTCAGATCACAACTCAATAACAATAGAGGGTCTTGACCAACGCAATCTAACCATTGAAGCACTCCTTGATGATCCACACAAACAAGCGAAGCGGGTTGAGCTGATACTTGGTGGACCTATAAATCATCATGGTACAGAACGTGGCGCTCCTTATACATTATTTGGTAATCAAGGTTCTGATTACTTCGGAAAGACATTGTCAGCTGGTGACTATACGCTGCAAGCGACTACCTATACTTGTGCAGATTCACCCTGTGAACCTAGCAGTAGCTGGTTACAAAAATTTCGCCTTACCGAGGCCATCACTCAACCACCCAGTCCTCTCGTATTGAATTGGGTGAATGTAGACAAGGACAATCGCCCTACTGTCAGCATCCTGATGCCTGACCAATTCCGCACTGATTTAGATCAATTTGCTTCAAATTTGTTTACAATCCAAACCAATTCCGATCCTGCTGAGCTCAAAATAGGCGCTATTGAGTACCACCTTTCAGGTCCGCAAGAACAGATACAAACGGAAAGGTATTCGCCCTATGTTTTATTCGGTGATCAAGGAGACAACAACTTAACAGGCAAACCTTTCATCGCAGGTAATTATTCGCTTCAGGTAACCAGCTTTCCCTGTCGAGACAAAAATTGCGAACCCAATGCTGTACGCAACGTACAGATAACACTCACAGGCAGCGACCAACCTTTATTGTCATATCACAATGCAGAAGATTACTTCACACAAAATGGCGAAGCCTTAGTAAGAAGCGAATGTCGCGGCCCTCTAGCTAAAGAGGATCACAAAAAAGTACCAGAATGCAGTTCTTTGAATGTCCCTACCCTTCAACAAATGATCGACTCAGATACAGATGGTTATGTGCGTGTCCCCGCCTGCATCTACCGTGAGCAAGTCAATATTCGAAAACCGATTGTCCTAGAAGCCGAAGCTGGTGCTGAAATTCGAGGCAGCGATATCTGGACCGGTTGGACACGACAAAGTGATGGCACCTGGCGCAGCAACCAAAAAATATTCAACCGTTATATGGGAACAACGGACAAACACTACTCTAATTACCGATGTACCTATGAAGACGGATCTGACGGGTTTCCTAAAACGTGGCGCAATACTGTTCCAACATATCAGCGAGATATTGAAAATCAACCCGGCCACGGTGAATCCGGCTACCTGCAATGCAAATGGGCCGAACAAGTATTCATCGATGGTCAAGAGTTAGAACAAGTTGCATCCGATATAAAACCTGGACCGGGTCAATTTAAAGCCACTGCAGGATCTCCACTAGGCGAAAATCGTTATATCGTCCTCGGAGATAATCCCTCGTCTAAAATGATTGAGGTATCGGTGCGCGATCGCTGGGTTTCGGCCAATGCAGACAATGTCACGATCCGTGGATTCAGAATGCGACATGCTGCGAATAGAATTAGCATTCAGGCTATTGCCGTCAATTATCATAAAAACTGGCGCATAGAAAACAATACATTGTCACATGCCGCTAGTGAAATGGTTTCAGTGAGTGGCCCGAATGCTCAGTTGCTGAATAATGATATTTTTTGTGGCGGCATTTCAGGTGCTGGAGCAGTTGGCAAGAATAATCCAGGGATATTGATACAAGGCAATAAAATTCATCACAACAACACTGAACGGGGTTGGCCAGCCTGGGGCGCTGCCGGAATGAAAGTCGTGTATTTAAAACCAGGCACCCGCATACAGAATAATGAGGTTTATCTCAATAACTCCAATGGCATCTGGTGCGATATTGATTGTGACGGCGTTGAGATCACAGGCAACCATGTCTACAACAACAGTCGTAATGGGATCTATTATGAAATCTCACGGAATGGCACCATACGCAATAATCTAATCTGGTTGAATGGTTGGCGGTTCTCATCAAACTCGGCTGGTATTACCGTATCCACTTCACATGATATGGATATTTCAGATAATGTGATTTTGTGGAATAGAACAGGTATCAGCGTTTCAACTCGTGGATCTGGAGGAAATTCCTCTATAGACGGGAGACCTTGGGAAACTAAAAATGTTAACCTTCGACGCAATGTGGTTTTTATGTCTGGAGCTAAAAGTGCTAAGGCTATCGAATTTAGAAATGGTGGGAGCCGACTCGTCACTGATAGCTATGCGTATGACAATAACTTGTTTTGGTATACCGGAAACAGCAACCGCTTCCGGTGGACTAATGACCGCGAGTATCAAAGAGAGAGTGACTTCAGCAATACGCAAGGTCGTGATGCAGGGCGTGAAGTTTCTGATACTGAGCGCCGTAATATTTTGCGCGGCATTCCTGTCAATACTCCTTCAGACCCACCCACTTATCTC
>JAJDCC010000230.1 GCA_029261015.1 Candidatus Omnitrophota bacterium
TAAAGAAGAAATTGATGTGTCCTTTGAGCGGTTCAAAGATTTGGCAGATAAAAAGAAAGAAGTCTTTGACGATGATTTGATGGCGATTATCGAAGAGTCACAGCCTGCAGCAAAAGAAATTTACAAGTTGCAGTATGTGCACTTTGCTTCGGGTAGCGATACGGTTCCCACTGCGACAATCAAATTGAGCAAAGACGGTAAAGATTTTCAAGATGCCGCTTGTGGGGATGGTCCGGTGGATGCGTGTTATAACACCATCGATCGTATGACAGGACTTTCTCCGGAGCTTGTGGATTACACTTTACGCTCAGTGACTAAAGGTAAAGATGCTTTAGGTGAAGTGTCGGTTAAGTTGAGGCTTGAAGGTGTTGAAGTTTCGGCCCGAGGTACGTCCACAGATGTGATAGAAGCTTCTGTAAAAGCGTATGTGACCGCGATCAATAAACTTCTCTCAACGACACTCAAATCGTATTTAGCCAAGAAGTCAAAACTAACCCCTTAAAAAGGGGACAGTCACCTTTTTTGGAATGGGTAAATGACTCGATTGTATGGTGTGATGGGATATCCCATCGAACATAGTTTGTCACCTTGCATGCACCAAGCGGCTTACACCGCGTTGGGGATAGATGCAGTCTATGCGCCTTTTGCTGTTGACCCAAAACAGCTAGGTAAACAGCTTAAGGCGTTGTGGGATTTAGGGGTGTGCGGGCTTAATGTGACGGTACCACTCAAGCAAGCTGTGCTGAAATATGTGGATGAAGTGGACGAAACAGCACAAGTGATGGGCGCTGTGAACACTTTAGTGCGCACCAAAGATAAGGTTTTGGGTTACAACACGGATGGTATCGGTTTTCGTAAAGGCTTAGAAAGCTTAGGGTGGAAAGCTAAAAAGCAAGAAGCGGTGGTGTTAGGTGCGGGCGGTGCTGCGCGAGCGGTGTTGTGGGAGTTAGCTAAAGTACGCGGCATACGTATTGTGGTAGCCAACCGAACCGAGAGCAAAGCTAAGTCATTAGTGCGCTGGATTAAAGTGCAAAATCCCCAGGTAGACATTACGGTCAGTTCTTTGAAAGACTTAGATTTAGAAGAGTCCCGTTTACTGGTGAATACGACAACAGTGGGCATGAAAGCTAAAGATAAATCGATTGTGTCCGCCAAGGCATTACATGAAAATCTTTATGTATATGATTTGGTCTATAACCGTAAAACCGAACTCATCAAACAAGCAGTTAAAGCCGGTTGCACTGCAGGCGGCGGGGAAACGATGTTAGTCCATCAAGGGGCAGAAGCTTTTCGACTTTGGTTCAAGAAAAAACCATCGGTAGCTGTGATGCAATCTGCATTAGAATCTGCTTTAAAGAAAGGTCGTTAATGGACGACTGGCTAGCGACAGAACGCGCTTGGTGGATCATTTGGGCGTTTGTGCTTTGGATCGGTTTGTGTATTGGCAGTTTTTTGAATGTGTGTATATATCGCATGCCACGCGAAATTTCTGTGGCAATGCCTCCTTCGCATTGTCCCAAATGCGAGCATAAAATTCAGTGGTATGAAAACATTCCACTACTCAGTTACCTGTTTTTAAGAGGTAAGTGCAGTGATTGCAAGGTGCGCATTCCTTGGAGATATCCTGCTGTGGAGGCATTTACGGGGTTCACGGCGGTAGCGACCTTTTTGCATTATGGATTCACGCCTGTTGCAGGTGTGTATTTTGTGTTTTTCTGTGCGCTCATCACGCTTAGTGTGATTGATTATGATTTTAAGATCATCCCGGATGAAATCAGTGTCGGTGGGATGGTTGTGGGGCTTATTTTGAGTTTTCTTATTCCGCAGTTGCATGGAACTGATGAGCGCTGGTTGGCTTTAGGTCACTCTATCAGTGGAATTTTGATTGGCGGAGGGGTGTTGTACCTCACGGCTATTTTGGGTGACTTTGTATTCCGTCGTGAAAGTATGGGCGGTGGCGACATTAAGTTGTTAGGTATGGCGGGTGCTCTTTTGGGTTGGAAGTATGCTGTATTGACGTTTTTTATAGCACCCTTTTTTGCGATGGGGCCTGGTTTGATCCAGCTGATGCGCAAGAAGAATTCAGAAATACCCTATGGTCCCTTTCTATCAATGGCTTTAGTCGTTGCTATGGTATGGGGTGATGCGCTTTTAGAAGCGACTGGCTTAGCAGAATCGATGCGCATTTTGAGAATGCATTATTTTGGGTCTTAAACTTAAAGGATGGAATGATGTTACGATTTTTAACGGCAGGCGAATCTCACGGAATCTGTTTATCAGCAATCATTGAAGGATTACCCGCAGGTGTCACCATTGATACCGAGGCGATTGCAGAACAAATGGCACGCAGACAATTAGGTTATGGGCGTGGGCCGCGTATGAAATTTGAGAAAGATGCGGTTGAGATTTTAGGGGGTATTCGTAAAGGCAAAACTTTGGGATCACCCGTGTCTTTGCGTATTATGAACAAAGACGCTTCGATTGATCGCTTGCCAGTCATCACACAACCTCGACCTGGCCATGCAGACCTTGTCGGCGGCATGAAATATGGACACCGCGATATTCGCAATATTCTAGAGCGAGCCAGTGCCCGTGAAACCGCAGCACGTGTGGCTGTGGGGGCTATTTGTCGCCAAGTACTAGAACAGTTGGGTATCGAATTAGGTTCGCATGTGGTGAGCATGGGCACCATTGAAGCCAAAAAGTCTAAAGTGACTTTGGCTAAACTGAAGAAAGTGGATAAAAGTCCTGTCCGTTGTTTGGACAGTGCAGCCGAGAAAAAAATGATGGAACGCATTGATGAATGCGTTAAGGCTGGCGATACTTTAGGCGGAATCTTTGAAGTGTATGTTGAAGGAGTGCCTCCAGGATTAGGCAGTCATGTGCATTATGATCGTCGCTTAGATGGTATTTTGGGGTGGAGCATTATGTCGATCCACGCCGTCAAAGGTGCTGAAATTGGTGATGGTATTGAGGGCGCAGCAACACCCGGTTCCAAGCTTCAAGATGAATTATTTTACGATAAAGACAAAGGCTTCTATCGTAACTCTAACCGTTCTGGCGGATTTGAAGGGGGCATGACTACGGGGGAGCCGATTGTGGTGCGTGGATTCATGAAGCCGCTATCGACATTGCGCAAGCCATTGCGATCTGTTGAGATCAACACTAAAAAGCAGGTTGTGGCTACAGTAGAGCGTTCGGATGTGACCACGGTTCCTGCTGCAGGTATTGTGGGAGAAGCGATGATTGCTTTTGAGTTGTGTAAGGCGATGTTGGAGAAATTTGGTGGTGATAGCCTCAAAGAGATTCAACGCAATGTAAAAGCCTACATGCGTGAAGTCGATAAATACTGAACACTGGGCAACATGAATATCGCTTTAGTGGGTTTTATGGGGACAGGTAAGTCTGCTGTGGGTAAGCGTTTAGCCAAGCGGCTGTCCTGGAAATTTATTGATATTGATAGCATCATAGAAAAGTCGGCATCACTGACTATTCCTGAAATCTTTGAGCAGCTAGGTGAAGAGGAGTTCAGGAATCTAGAACGCATTTCTATCTATGGCGCGACACGCAATAATGACCAAGTGATCTCCACCGGTGGCGGTGCTTTTAGCGATCCGGATATACGACAGTGGCTGCTCGATAATTGCTTAGTGGTATGTTTGAATGCTTCCCCTGAAACCATTCTCAAACGCGTGAATCGTCGTATCAATAAACGGCCTTTGTTAGCCAGTGCTGATGACCCTTTAGTGACCATTCAATCGCTTCTTAAGAAACGCCAATCCGATTATGCACAGGCGGACATTCAAATTGAGTCATCTGATCAAGGACTCGATGCGGAAGTTGACGTCGTGTATCAAGCCATACAATCTTATCTCAAGTCAGGAACTAAATAAGTCTCTCCACGTTTTAGCTTTTCAATATTGCATAGGATGCTATAATAATTTCTACTTAAGCCGACGAGGGGGAAGTCTTGGCAACGCAAGCGTCCGGGTCACTGTTTGAAACGGTCTTTCAAGGTTTATCCGATGTTGTGGTGGTCATTGATCGCCGCAGCAAAACCGTGTTGCACATCAATAAGGCAACCCAACAACTACTCGGTCGGTCTCCCGACTCCTTTCTGGGTAATTCTGCAGACACCCTCTTTGGTCCGAGTGCTAAATTCTCCACGGATTTTGTTTTAGAGCAGTTAGCTTTGCATGATACATGGACAGGCCAGCAAGATGCTTTGTGCAAAGACAATTCGCTCTGTCCTGTCGAGGTAGCGGCATGTTTAGTTCCTTGGCAAGCTGACCAGTTTTTATTGATTACTCTGCGTGATGCCTCATCGCGTATGCAAATTGACAGTGCTAAGAATGAATTTGTGAGTACAGCAGCACACGAATTACGCACTCCGCTCACCATTATTCGTGAAGGCATTTCCCAGGTGATGGAAGGTATCTGTGGTGAGGTGAATGAAGATCAAAAAGAATTACTAGAGATGTCGTTGCAGGGGATTGATCGGCTTGCGCGCATCATTGCAGATCTTCTGGATATTTCTAAAATCGAAGCGGGAAAGCTTATCCTCAAACGGGAAATGCTTGATTTGACTTCGGTGGTAGGACAAGTGAGCGCCAGTTTTCAACCACGGGCACAAGAACACAGTTTAGAGATGAAAGCACGTGTGCCGCAAGCGCCTGTGCATGTTTATGCTGATCAGGATAAATTGATTCAGGTGTTTACCAATTTGATTGGCAATGCGCTTAAGTTTACCGAGCAAGGTAGCATCACCCTAGATGTGCAGGATACAGAGGAGGGTGTGCGTTGCAGTGTCATTGATACCGGCAAAGGTATTGATAAAGAAGATTTGCCGGCCGTATTTGGTAAGTTTAAGCAATTTGGTCATAAAGCGGTGACAGGTGAAAAGGGCACAGGGCTTGGTTTGAGTATCTCCAAAGGATTGGTCGAGTTGCATGGTGGACGGATTTGGGTAGAAAGTGAAGCCCAAAAAGGCACCTCGATGATTTTTACTTTGCCGAAGTACTCTGCTGATGAGGTGTTCCGTGACAGAATCGGTCAGGGGATTAACCGTGCGCGGCGGGATAATAACCCAATGTCGGTGCTATTGATCCAGATTCAGGCTTATGTTGAGCTTCAGAAAGCTTTTGGCGTTGATCGGGCCCAAGAGTTTATCCGCGAAATCGAGCAGGCAATTCGTTCTTGTGTGAGGCAAGATATGGATTTGGTGGTCAGCCAATCCGAGACTATGCTGCTATTGCTGCCAGGCACGGATAAAACGGGGGCACAAACAGTGATTGATCGCCTCCAAGAGGTGTGTCAAAATTGTGTGGAGAAGGCAGGGGCACCCAAGCAAGTTAAGGTTCAAGCGTTCTTGTCCGTGTATCCCGATCAGGGGGTAACTCCTGGGGAGTTGTACGATCAGGCATTGCGGACCAACGGCCATAAATAAATACCAGTAGGTGATGTCAATGGGAACTCCAGAACGCCGTGATTCGGATCGGTTACATTCAAGACTCTACGCAGACTACCGCATACAGGGTACTGGCGAAAAGGTGCAGTCAGTAACGCGCAATATTTCTGGAAGTGGCCTTTGCTGCTCAACACAAGACTCCCTTCCTCTAGGTTCTGTTGTCGATGTGAAAATTTATTTTCCTGTGCGTGAAGAACCCGTTGCGTGTCGCGCAGAAGTCATGTGGAATCGGCGTCGTGAAAATCAAGTGCATTCACCTAATAGTTTTGAAAGCGGATTTCGTTTTATGGATTTAGATCCACAAGAACAGGTGTTTGTTGAGCGACACGTGACACTCGATGTGCCCTGGGAAAAATAGTCTTTGATTACCAAGCTCCCTGGTTTAAGGGCGCCAGCTTGATTTTAAATCCCTTCCTCGCTAGTCTTAAGCACTATGTATTCAGCTCGCGATATCGCTATATGGATTAACCTGGCACCGCAAATTTCCACACACACCTTCAAAAAGTTACTCGCTGCTTAAGGTGTGGACTTTCCTCAAGTGATGCATGACACAGCCACACAGATTCAGACCAAGGCTGGCATAACACCCAAACAAGCTCAATCGGTAAGACTGATGTTGAATCAGCCGCACAGATTACACAATGAATTGGAACAACTTCAACTTAACTCTATCAACATAACGACCTGGTTTGATGCGAACTATCCTGAAGGGCTGAAGACCATTCATGACCCGCCAGCTGTGATCTATTCAAGAGGATGCGGTTTCAGGCCGGAGTTTACGGCGGTAGGCAGTGTAGGGACGAGGGGGGCAACTGCTTATGGCTTGCGCATGGCAGAACACCTGGCTTATGATTTGGCGCAGCAAGGGGTTTGTATTGTTTCAGGATTGGCCAAAGGCATAGATGCGGCGGCTCACCGAGGAGCCTTGCAAGCAAAGGGGCAAACACTGGGCGTTGTCGGACACGGCCTCTCGGTGTATTATCCCCAAGAAAATGCAGCGCTATATGATCGGGTGGCTGAATCAGGGGCAGTGCTGTCTGAATTTCCTTATGAGCGGGAGCCGAGTAAAAGGACTTTCCCTCAGAGAAATCGAATCATCAGCGGGTTGTCGCAGGCGATCATTGTTGTGGAAGCCGCTCACAGGAGTGGGGCCCTCATTACGGCTGATTTTGCCCTAGAACAGGAGCGAGAGGTGTTTGCGCTACCAGGGCCTGCTGATGGTGTCGCATCGCAAGGAACCAACCACCTCATCCAGCAGGGGGCGCATTTGGTTCAGACAGCAGAGGATGTGCTTTCGGTGTTGGCCCAAAAACCCAATTATGTCAGCCAGACGCCTGTCTTGGCTCTGGAGAAACCTATACTGGAAGGGGATTTGGGGCGGATATTTGACTCTTTGAGGGCGGATGAGGCAAAATGTATCGATCTCGTGGCTCAGGAGTGCCGTCTACCCATTGCGGTTGCCGCTGGATATTTGTTGGAATTAGAGATGCGCAATTTGGTTCAACAGCTGCCCGGAAAATGTTTCCTTAAGCGTTGATTCGCAGTAGCATAAAGTCACCAGGCTAATTCATGAAGATAACGTTGAATGGAGAAGAGCGGGAGTTTGATCAGTCGCTATCAGTAAAGGCTTTACTGGAGGCGATTGATGTTGTGCCTGAACGTGTGGTGGTTGAAGTGAATTTGACTATCCTCAAGCGGGCGCAGCATCCGGATGTCCAACTCAACGACGGTGATCGTGTAGAGATTGTTCAATTTGTAGGTGGAGGCTAGTCCTAATGACATCCGATAAACCTGACGAAACACCGATCGATTCTTCCGTCGATCCCATAAAAGAAGCGCCTAAGAAGGTTGCCAAGAAGGCGGTTAAGAAAACAGCCAAAAAGGCGACTAAGAAAAAAGCGACTAAACGAAAATCAGCAGCCAAACGTGTGGTGCGTAAGCGTAAGAATCTGGTGATTGTAGAATCACCGGCTAAAGCCAAAACCATCAACAAGATTCTGGGCAAAGATTTTGAAGTCACTTCCTCTATGGGGCACTTGTGTGACCTTCCGAAAAGCCGTCTGGGTATCGATATCGAAAACAATTTTGATCCGCATTACATTGTCATTCGGGCACGGCTTAAATTTGCCAAAGCACTTCAAGAGGATGCGCGTGGGCGTGAGGCCATCTACCTGGCTCCCGATCCTGATCGTGAAGGGGAAGCCATCAGCTGGCACTTAGCACGCTTATTGCAACAAGATGATATTGCTGAAGCCAAGCGGGCTTTAAAATCCAAACGGCAGCAGTTAACACCAGTGACGGACCAAGAGGCATTGATCAAGCAGACAGGCCGCAAGGTGTACCGAATTGCTTTTCATGAGATTACGCCCAATGCGATTAAGGCTGCGTTAGAAAAACGCAGTTCAATTGACATGGATAAGGTGAACGCCCAACAAGCGCGGCGTATTTTAGACCGTATTGTGGGGTATTCGTTGTCTCCTTTGTTGTGGGCCAAAGTGGGGCGAGGATTATCGGCTGGTCGTGTGCAATCGGTCGCATTGCGTTTGATTGTTGATCGCGAACGGTTAATCGAAGCCTTTGTGCCTGTTGAGTATTGGACGATTGAGTCTCTGTTGGAAAAGATGGATGGCACAGCACGCATTAAAGCCAAGCTCGATAAGATTGATGGCAAGAAAGCGGAGCTTGGGGATAAAGCCTCGGCGGATCAGGTAGTGGCCGATTTAAAAGAAGCCACTTACACGGTAAAAAGTGTGGATCAAAAAGAACAAAAACGGCAGCCTAAGGCTCCGTTTA
>JAJDCC010000024.1 GCA_029261015.1 Candidatus Omnitrophota bacterium
GCGCAAGTTAGGGCGTAAGGAGTTGTTGGTTGAGTTAAGAGAGCCCTTGGAAAGCATTCCAGAAGCATTCAGTCAATGGTCTTTGGTACTGAACGAAGAGCGAACACAACTGACCTACCATTATGATTCCACTAAAGAAGACAATGGGATATCTGAGTTGATGGTGGCTTTGACAGAAGCCAGTATTGGCTATAAAGACATTCATACCGACCAGAGTTCTTTAGAAGAGATATTTATTGAACTGGTGAAGCGAAAATGAATCTGCATGCAGTGACTGCGATCTATAAATTTGAAATGGCACGGTGGTTTAGAACGATCGGTCAAAGCATTGCATCTCCAGTGATTTCAACAACGCTGTACTTTGTGGTATTTGGTTCGGCCATTGGATCGAGTATTCAGGATATTGATGGAATTAGCTACGGCTCTTTTATTGTTCCAGGTTTGATCATGCTTTCTGTGCTTACCCAAAGTATTGCGAATGCGTCTTTTGGCATCTATTTCCCCAAATTCACCGGCACGATTTATGAAGTGCTCTCAGCGCCTATTTCAACGATAGAAATTCTATTGGGCTATGTAGGGGCAGCTGCGACCAAATCCATCAGTTTGGGTTTACTGATTTTGGCAACAGCTTACTTTTTTGTGCCTTTAGAAGTTCATCATCCGCTCATCATGCTGTTTTTTCTAGTGCTAACGGCTGTCACCTTCAGCTTGCTTGGATTCATTATTGGAATTTGGGCCAACAGTTTCGAGCAGCTACAGATTGTGCCTATTTTGGTCATTACGCCACTCACGTTTTTGGGGGGCAGTTTTTATTCGCTTTCAATGCTTCCACCTATTTGGCAAAAAATATCTATGCTCAATCCTGTGGTGTATTTGATTAGTGGTTTTCGCTGGAGTTTTTATGGTTCAGCTGATGTGAGTTTGACTGTGAGCTTAGCTATGATTACAGTGTTTTTAGCTGTGTGTTTTTTCGCTGCACATTGGATTTTTAAAACAGGGTACCGTTTAAAAAATTAACAAAGGAAGATAACAGGAGCTTGCTTATGAGGCATCGGCATTTTGCGGGTGTTATTTTTATTGTGTTGGTGATGAGTGTAACGGGTTGTAAAGGGGCTGATAAACAAGTGTCGCCCACTCTGGTGACTCAAAATCAATCCAATGGTGCTAATGCTGTGCGAGTGGCGCGAGTTAAGGCCTCTTCAGCAAACAAGGTAGAAAGTCTCTACCAGATAGCTCAATCCAAACAAAAAAACTACCGAAAGTCTTTTATGGAATGGGAGAAAAACTTAAATCTACAACCGCACCTCAGTGGTGTGGCCATCGCACAAGAATTGAATGCGGATAATTCACTAAAAGCCGCTAAGCATGAGTATCAAATTGCGCGACGACAGGCTTTAGAAGCGGTCTCACAGCGCTGGGCGGGTTTGGAGCTTTCTTCATTGAGTACACAACCCCTAGTGATTTCTGAGCCTCTTCTGTTGGCTATGGAGCATTTGCAGGTAGAGTTAACTCACATATTAGGAAAGTCTTTGAAGACGGAAGTGAAAGGCTTATTGCAGTATTCCAAGAAAGATATTTTAAAAGATGAGCTACTGATGAAATATGCAGAAGCGGTGATGGAAGCAGAAGTGGATGATATGCCGCATCCTACAGCAGAGCCTTTGTCCGATTTAGCCCGAGAGTTAGCGTTATTGAGTGCGCGTCAAATGAATGATTTGGATCATGCTTTAGCGGAAGCTTCAGCAACAGTGATTGCCCAAATAGAAGCGGGTAATGCCGGTGTTATTGTTCCGAAGGTCGTGTGGTTATTGGCGCCGATTGAGGTTTTGGTTTTTGATATCAGTAAACACCGCGGTGATCGTAGTGCCTCTACGAGTTGGTTTGCTGAGCATAAAGGGGTGTTAAGTGCAGAAGTTAAGCGTAACGGATGGCCTTCGGGCGCTTTGTATTTGTATAATCGGCTGACGGGTACATTGGATGGTTTTTTCTTAGTTAAGAATGAAAAAACCGCGAGGCAAAACAGTCCAGCCAATACACGGTTTGTCGATCCGATTACTTTTCTAGACACGCTAACAGATCCGCGTGCCATTGGTTTAGGGAACTGTGGTTTAGCTGGTATGGTGCGATTGGGGCCAGTGGTGATTGGAAGCAGTACTGAGCTTTTGAGTCAACCTACGGTTGCAGGTTTTCCGCATAAAGCTGTGCGATATGCATGTCCTTCATTTGCCTGCAAAGGACATTTGGGTGATTTGGCTAAGTTAGATGGAACGCCGTTGGCGATTGCCAATGAGAAGAGTTTGAAAACAAAGGTGACAGAACTCTCGTTGAAAGCGCGTTGGTCTAACCTGAATGATGAAGTGCTTGCTCAAATGCAAGCAGATGAAACCTTGTGTGCACGCAATACGGCTGTGCATCAAGGGGATTTGCCTTGGGCTGCGCCAGAAAACTGTTTGGCTGAACAAGTGTTTTCACAATCCTCAGGAATTCATGATGGCTATTTGGGGTGTATTGCGCAAACCCTTGTAGGCGGAGAGGCTCACTCGACTCCCAGCGGTACTGGTTTTGGTGTGCAGTCGTACAACGGTGTGGCTATGGGGTCCAAGTGTGAGTTGATGGCTGATGGCGAAGATACGGCTGTTGCAGAAACCGATACAGGAAATGATGAAGAGCTTAGTGACGAAGAAAAGGAAAAGCGTCTAGAAGAAATAGGCATAGAAATCAATAAGTTGCGCGAAGCGCAGGCGCGCGGTGAAGTGAGTGATTTTGACTACAACAGACGCGTTGTGTCTCTTTTGTGTGAGGCCCGTTCTTTGCGAGGCGGTGCTTGTGCAGGAGGCAGTGGTTCCGGTGGCCCACAAGGAACGGTTCCGCCACCGCCGGCCCCTCAACCTGAGCCTGCAGAGGATTCTGGGCCGAGACCTTTACCAGGAGGAGTGGATCGGTTCTCTTTGGATGGAGGAGAGAAGTCATTTGTGAATTGTACCGCTACGGGAGGCGGACACCCTGATTGTGAAGCAGATGAAATAGCCACCGCAGGCATTGAAATGTGGGAGCAGGATGAGTTTTGCCGCAGTGATGTGGGATGTACCGAAAATACGATTGGCTTGATCAAACAGGACATTGATTGGATCAAAGCGAATATTGAAGACCCTACAGAAAGAGCGCGCCAATTGGGCATGAGAGAGCGACAGCTTCATTTATATGAAGGGACTTTGCGAAATTTGCGTAATGCTGCCAATTTAGGGTGTTCGGATCCTTATAGCTGCGACAGTGCTTGTTCAGCCATTGGGCGTCAGGTGGCCGGTGTGGCCCAGTGCTCGAGTGATTTTGTGAAAGAATTGCTTAAAGCGGCGGGCTTTGGTGATTCGGGGACGATTCCACAACAGCCTTGGCGTGATCCCCGAGTAGAACACCCCGACCCCTATGCATCAGAGGGCAGTAGTGATTTAGCGGCATGCTTCCCAGGGGCCAATGTGGCTCCCGCAGGTGGGACATGGCAAGCGAATGGAGCGTGTGGTTTGGTGTTATGTGAAGGGCCTGCGAGTAACAGTGAGTGTTGCGGTGCAGACCCTCGTGCGGCGGGTTTTGCTTCACAGAATCCCCAGTGTCCTTTAGTGCACTGTGATCCCAATCAACCGTGTGAGTGCTTGGGTGAGGCCGGTATTCCCGGTGGTATGGGAGGCGGTCCTGTAGCGCCGTACTAGCAACAATCTCGGTGTATTGAAAAAGGAGTCCTTCGGGGCTCCTTTTTTGTTGTATTCCCTCATAGTAATAGGATAGACTCCTTGATTGCTTAAACCGACTATGTGGAAAATACTGAAACGATTTCATTCTTTAGTGTGTGTGATCAGCGTATTCGCGCTGGGGCTCCTTGTGATGCCCCATATGCATCTGGATCATCCGACACCCGAACATGATTGTCAGGTCTGTGTTGTCAAAAAATCCACTCAGGCTATTGCCGATGATCTGCCACAGAATGCGTTTTTGGTCCTGCACTTTGTTTCAACGCTTACCCTTGAAGAAGACCATCCTTCTCAAGTTCCCCAACTATTCATCCGTTCTCCCCGTGCTCCTCCTGTCTTAGTTTGATCTCCATACAGTGAAACAATCAAACTTAACGGCACAGTCAAAATGTGTCTACACAGGAGTATTCCATGAAGTTTTATACTTATTTTTTAGCAGGCTTATTGTGTCTGCAGGGTTCAGCGTGGGCCCAAGTTGATGAAGAATCTTTCAAAGCGCTGCAGCAACAAGTCGAGCAATTGACGCAAGTAGTGAATCGGTTGGTTGATAATACCGAAACGCAAAAAACACGCATCGCTGAACTAGAAGCTGAGAATTCGCAGTTGAAGCAAACAATGGATAAGAAGGTTTCCATTCAGCGCGCAGAAGGGAGTAGTTCGGCTAAAGGCTTAGCGGCTTTTAATCCAGACATTGGAGTCATTTTAGATGTGACCGGCCAATTGTCTCAGTCGGATGAAGATGCTGAAGGAAATGACAAAATCAGTGCTCGCGAGTTAGAGTTGGTTTTTGGACATGACGTGGATCCCTATACGCGTTTAGATGCGACGGTGACGTTGTCTGATTTTGAAGAGGTCTCCCTAGAGGAAGCCTATGCGACCTATTGGGGCATTCCGAATGTGAATACGCGCCTAGGCCGTTTTCGTCCGCGAGTGGGTAAAGCGACTGCGCTCCACCGCGACCAGTTAAAGACTGTGGATGAACCGTTAGTGGTTCAGAAATACCTTGGGGTAGAAGGATTGTCACGCAGTGGTGTCGAGTTTTCAGGTTTTATTCCGGCTCCCTGGGAAGATGTGGTGACCCATGAGTGGATTGCAGGGGTCATGGAAGGGGGCGTGGGTGAAGACGGGGCTCTGTTTGGCGATGTGCGTCGTCGGCCATCTTTGTATGCACGATTGCGCCACTTTATTGAGTTCTCTGATGAAACCCAGTTGGATCTTGGCTCTACCTACCTCACAGGATCGTCCGACGATGATCAGCGCTTTGAGGTGAACGCTTTGGCATTAGATGCCACGCTGACGCATTACTTAACCCCAAATAATCCGTTAACACTGCAAGCAGAGGCTATGCTTCAGGATCGTGATGAAACGGATGTTTTGATGGAAGATAAGCCATGGGGTTTTTATGCTTTGGCTGATTATAAGTTGAATGACCGTTTTTCCATAGGCGGTCGGTATGACTGGGTTGAGCCTATTGGTTTGGATGTGATTTCGAGCCCGCGCAATGAAGAAACAGCCTGGACGGGTTATTTTACCTTTCATCAGAGTGAATACGCCCGCTGGCGGTTGCAGTATCAGCATGCGGAGTTAGCGGAGGGGACTAATGATGACCGCCTATTCTTGCAGGCCACTTTTGCCATTGGTGTTCACAAACATGCGATTCAATAAGGGATGAAAATGAAAAATAAACTCGTTTTAATTCTATGTGCCTTAGTTGTAGGGGTTCTGCCTACGACTGTTTCAGCACAGAGTCGTTTGCGTGTTGTGACAACACTGGCGACTTTTGCGGATTTGGTTGAGCAAGTCGGTGGAGAGTACGTCAAAGTGGATGCACTGGTTTCACCTAAATTCAATCCGCATTTCATTGAGCCTAAACCTGGGGATGTTTTGAAGGTGAAGCGTGCAGATTTATTTGTTCATGCCGGTCTTGATTTAGAGCTCTGGCGGTTTTCTTTAGTGGACGCTGCAGGCAATACCCAAGTGCGACCAGGCGGGGATAGGGAACTCGACCTATCACAAGGCGTTATGCTGTTGGATGTGCCTAATGAATCGGTCAGTCGGGCTCAAGGGGACATTCATATTTATGGCAATCCGCATTATTGGTTGTCACCAAAGAATGTCAAAGTCATGGTTCAGTCCTTGGCAGAAAAATTATCTAACCTAGACGCAGAACATGCCGATGAGTACCAACAATCAGCAGAACGTTATATTGCTGAGTTGGATCGCAAAATCCAACAGTGGGAAAAGGCCATGCTATCTGAAGGGCAAGGGTTCGTAGCCTACCACAATGAATGGCTCTACCTGGCCCATTTTTTGGGGTTGGAATCTACGCTTTTCCTTGAGCCCAATCCTGGAATACCGCCAACACCAAAACATGTTGGGAAGATTAAAGCGCTCATGAAGGAACACAACATTCGCACAATTGTGCGGGCAAATTATAATCCTTCGTCGGTGGCCGAAGCCTTGGCGCGCGAACTGGGGGTGAGTGAGGTGGTGTTGTGTCCACAGGTTAATGCGCTAAAGCCCTGTACGGATTATCTGCAGATGATGAATTACAATGTGCAGTCATTGAAGGAGGCTTTGCTTCATGAATGATTTCTTTGCCCTCATGATAAAACCCTTTGCGGCCTGCTTGGTGCTTTCTGGCATGCACGCTTATTTAGGGCTGCATGTGATTAAACGGGAAGTCATTTTTGTCGATCTCGCCCTAGCGCAAATTGCTGCGCTAGGGGCAACCATTGGATTGGTCTGGGGGCTAGAGCTCCACAGCATTGGCAGTTATTGGCTTTCTGTTGGGTTCACATTATTGGGGGCAGCTGTGTTTGCTGCAACGCGCTTGCGCAAGCCCATAGTTTCACAAGAAGCGTTGATTGGCGTGGTGTATGTGGTGGCCTCCGCGGCAGTGATTCTGGTGTTGAGTCGGTCACCTGAAGGAGGAGAAGAGTTGAAAGCGCTGCTAGTCGGTCATTTGTTATTTGTGGACTGGCATACGGTGGCTAAGCTTTTTGGTTTGTACAGCCTCATTGGTCTGGTGCACTGGTTGCTGCGTAAACCATTATGGCTCATATCCGAGAATGTTGAAGGCGCTTTTGAAAAGGGCATGGCCGTGCGTTGGTGGGATTTTTTCTTTTATGCCACTTTTGGTTTTGTGGTGACCAGTTCGGTTGCTGTTGCAGGAGTGCTTTTGGTGTTTGCTTTTCTCATCGTTCCTGCAATTTGCGGTAATTTTTTGGCCCAGTCAGTGAAGGGACGATTGTGGGTGGGGTGGGCAGTTGCGATAGTGGCTAGCCTAACAGGGATATTGGCTTCGTATTGTTTAGATATCCCGACAGGTGCGGCCATTGTGTGTGCTTTTGGCTTATGGATGCTTGTTTGTGTGGGGCTTCCTGCTAGAATGGTGAAACAAATAAGCTGAGAAAGTCCTATCTACGGAGAGAATAATGAAAAAATTGATGCTAGTGGTTGCCATGCTTTTGCTGGGTCAAGCGAGTGTGATGGCAGATGTTTATCAAGTGGATACTAATGTTTCAGAAGTGAAATGGCTGGCGACTAAAATAACGGGTCGGCATGACGGTACCGTTGCCATAGCTTCTGGTGAGATAGAGCTAGAGGGTGAAACACTGGTTGGAGGTACGGCCACGATTGATATGACGTCTATCAAAGTTTCTGATATTAGTGATGAGGGAACTAACCAAAAATTAGTAGGTCATTTAAAGAGCGATGATTTTTTTGGTGTCGATGAGCACCCAACGGCCACACTGAAACTGAAAAAAGTGACTGGCGGTGAAAATGGCCGGTACACAGTGTTAGGCAGTTTTAAGATTAAAGGCAAAACAGCACAGGTAGAGTTTCCGGTGGATATGTATAAGCAAGGAGACACCTATGTGGCAAAGACTGAAATTAAGTTAGACCGCACTGATTTTGATGTGCGTTATGGTTCTGGGAAGTTTTTTGAGAACCTGGGCGATAAAACCATTCATGATGAATTTACGCTAGAGGTAGAGATCGAGGCCCGCAAGGAGCTTTAGTCTTTGCATGCAGCATTCGTTTAAGCGGCTCCGCATTGCGGGGCCGTTTTTTATTCTTTCCAGTGTTTCTTGCTGACAGCGGCGGCGCAGGATTTGTATGAAGGCTGACGTGAATAAGGATCAAATGAGGGAAACGTCAATTGGTTGGTCTCAGCATAATGCATGGGGATGAATAGATGCCCCGGTTTGACTGACGGGGTGATGCGCGCTTTAGCTTTGATTTGACCCCGTCGAGTAGAAACATAAATCCATTCACTTTGCCCAATATTATGAGCTTGGGCATCTTTAGCGTTAATTTCAACATAGACTTGTTTGGGATACATCTTCTGTAGGATAGCTGATTTACTGGTACGCGTTTGCGTGTGCCATTGCGAAGATGTGCCGCGCCCTGTCAGTAAAACGAAGGGATATGACTTGCTGATCGGCTCTGGGGCCAGCCGTTCTTCTTCGAATAAGAATTTAGCTTTTCTATCCTCATGGTAGAAGAGCCCGTCTTCAAATAAGCGCCGCTCATTACTGTCAAAGTGAGCGCCTTCAGGATAAGGCCATTGAATGCCCCCCATATCCTCAATCATTTGGTAGTCACGAATTCCTGTGATGTCACAGGGCTTTCCCTTAGAGAGTTTTTTCATGATCTGAAAAGTAGCTTCAGGAGACTCCCAGTCTTTAAACAGATCTGCGCACCCGTAGTACTCGGCAATCAATTTAAAGATGTAAAAGTCGGCTAAAGCTTGGCCAGGGGCTTGGGCGACCTTTTTAATCAGTCCAAAGCGACGTTCAGAGTTAATGAAGGTACCTTCTTTTTCTCCCCACGCAGCAGCGGGTAAAACCAAGTCGGCTATCTTAGCGGTCTCTGTTGTGTGATACATGTCTTGAACCACCAAAAAATCTAAATTATTGATGTAATCATTTAAGTCATTCTGATTGATCCATGAATGGGCAGGGTTAGTGGCAATCACCCAAAGTCCTTTGATCTTGCCATTGATAATGCCTTCGACAATTTGATCATAAGCCCAACTGTTTTGTTGTGGGATAAGGTCTTCATCGATATCAAGCAGGGTGGCGATTTTCATGCGGTCGGCTTCTTTTAAGAAGTCATGCCCACCCAACAAGCCTGTCGTGTTGCTGAACAATCGGGAGCCCATGGCATTACACTGTCCGGTAATGGAATTAGCCCCAGTTCCGGGACGTCCTATATTTCCGGTCATTAAAGCCAGATTAATCACAGCCTGCGCGGTGCGTACGCCTTGGTAGCTTTGATTGATGCCCATGGTCCACCAAAAAGACACCCTTTTGCCTTCATGGATGAGTGTGGCTAATGCCTCAATATCAGCAGCACTTAACCCTGTAGTTGCTTCTGCTTTATTCAA